>JALZFJ010000153.1 GCA_030867425.1 Actinomycetota bacterium
CCTACGTCGAGAACAACCTCGTAGAGCCGGGCAAGGTGGAGTTCGGCGGCCGCCCCATAGATCTCGGCAAGATCTCAGGGGACACCTACGCCGTGGGCACCCAGAAGGACCACATCGCGCCCTGGAAGTCGGGCTGGTCGCTTTGCAAGCTCACCAACGCGAACATCCGCTACACCCTCGCCGGTGGGGGGCACATCGCCGGCGTGGTAAGTCCACCGGAGAAGGGTAGAGGTTACTGGGTCAGCGATAACTGCGGCCAATTCGAAACCGCCGACGAGTGGCTCGAGAATGCTGAGCAGCACGAGGGCACCTGGTGGGTGGACTTTACGGAGTGGCTCGGCCAGCACTCCGGGGAGCAGACCGATCCGCCCCAGGTGGGCAGCGACGAATACCCGCCCATTGAGGACGCACCCGGCACCTACGTCAAGGAGAAGTGAGTCTAATCGAAGAAAGGGGGCGGGGCCTTGCGGCTCCGCCCCCCTTCTCTGTTTGCCGACTACCTTTTTAGGCGCCGGAGCGCTCTCCGAGCCACTCGTTGACCTTGGGCCAGAGGCCCTTCTTGGCGCCGCGGCCGGTCATCAGGCCGACGTGGCCGGCGTCTAAGACGAAGAATTCCTTGTCCTCGCTAGAGGCGAGATCCATGAGGGCTTCGGCCTGGGGGAGGGTGCAGATGTGGTCCTTTTTACCGGCGATGGAGAGGAGCGGGACCTCTATGTTGGAGAGGTCTACCCGGCGACCGCGCAGACGCACCTCGCCCTTGACCAGCTTGTCTTGCTGGTAGAACTCCCGGATCCAGGTCTTAAACGCCTGCCCCGGAAACGGCGGACCGTCGTTGACCCACTTGTTCATCGCGAGCCAGGTCTCCATCGGCTTGTCCTCAAAGATGCGCTCCCACATGTTCACGTAGGTGCCGACGTAGTTGGTGACGGGCTTGAGCATCCGGTTGCCCGTGTCGATCATCTCGCCGGGGATGTTGCCGAAGGCGTCAGCCAAAAGGTCCGGCTTTAGGTACTTCTCGCTCGTGAAGAGACTGTACTGTCCGATATGGTCGCGCGGGAAGCTCACGGGCGCTGTGAGCAGGACGAGGTTCTTGAGGCTCTCGGGGAAGAGCGAGGCGTACATGGCGGACATGGTGCCGCCCATGCAGTAGCCGAAGAGGGTGAACTCTTCGGCTCCGGAAGTCTTAAGGACCTTCTTCACTGCCCGGGGCAAATAGTCGAGGATGTAATTATCGAAGTCCATGTCCTTGTCCTCGTCGCCCGGGATACCCCAGTCGAGCAGGTACACGTCGAAGCCCTCACCGACGAGGTACTCGATGAAGCTGTTGCCCGGCAGGAGGTCCAAGACGTAAGGCCTGTTGATGAGGGCGTAGACCATGAGGATCGGGACCGGGTATTTCTTCTCGGCGCTGGGCTCGTAGCGGTAGAGCTTGGCCTTGTTCTTGGTCCAGACGACCTCCTTGGGCGTCCGACCCGTGTCGGCTTGGGCGCCCTCCAGGAGGACCCTCATCCCCGCGCTGTACTTGTCGAAGAAGCTATCTACCTCCGACGGGATTGCGTCGTTCTTTACGCTTTCCGCCATTCTTTAGCTCTCTCCTTCCTCGCGTGCGTTCTGCCTACGTACATCGTCCACCGTGATCTGGTCGTTCAGCCCCGTGCCTTCTACCTCCGAGAGCTCCACGCCGAGCTCTCGCGCCTTGCGCCTGGCGGCGGCCGTCGCCCGAACCTCTCCGTCGGCCTGCGAGTCCTCCTGCACGGCTTCGGCCTGGGCGTCGCCGTTCTGGGGGGCGTTCTCCAGGGCGGTGAGGAGCTTGTCGATCTTGCCCTCCACGCCTTCGATCCTCTTCTCGAGACCCTTGACCCGGTCTTCTATGCCGCCGACGGCCTCGGCGGTCGTGGGCTTGGCGTAACCGTCCTCGAAGGTCTCCTCGAGGCGGTCGATCTTGTCCTCCAGGGCCACCACGAGGGAGGCGACGCGCGTGATGTCGCTACGCACCGGGAAGGAGAGGGACTTCAGGTACTCCTCGGAGTCGCGCCGGAAGACCTTGTAGAAGCTCGCGTAGCTCTGCAGGAAGCGGCTCGAGGTGTCCAGGATGTTCTCGCGCTCTATGAGGTCGCCGACGAAGTCCGAAAGCGGACCGCTGGTGGCGTTGTACCAACGCACGACGAACTGCAACGGATCACTCGGGTACCCTTGGGCGCTCAAGAAGTTGTTCCGGATCTGGTCCAACGTCGCCACCCACCGGGGCGTGAGATCTACTGCTTCCGTCCCAAGAGCTGAGGCCTTCTGCCAGGACTCCGACACCGCGTCGAACCACTGCTTCCACAGGTTCTGTGCTTCGGCCACCTGCCCCGCCACCGCGTCGGTGGCTGGCTTCTGCGCCGCCGCGGGGTTCATCGATGCCCCGGTCTGGCTCACTACCGGCGCGGCGTTGCTACCGTCCCCCGACGGCCCGCTTACGGATCCAAACATCCGCTCCTGCAAGTCCTCAAGGCCGTTGAACCATTGCCTATACACACCGTATGGGTCCATATAATTCTCCCGCCCAGCCGCGAAGGCGTCGGACCACATCTTGGTGCCCGTCTCGTACCACTGTCTCCACAGCTCCGTCGGGTCCGTCACGGCCCGGCTGCCTCTATCGTCGCTCACCTGCAAAAGCTCCTTTCTGCACGCTGTAAAGGCGCCGTCAGCGATTTCGTGCAAATCAATTCGCTTCTTATGCGTCATTATACTAGCGAAGACACTCTTTTTGAAATTCGCACATATAGTCTTCGCGCATATACTCAAACCGAGCAGTGGCTTCACGCGCTGGTTCGTCGCCCTTATTTTCGGAGGTGGTTAGGTGGAGGCCGTCCGGCCCCAGTGTTGCCGGTTGTCCTCGGCTCCTTTCTACATTTCTGCTCGTGCTTCGTCCCTGAGCTCGCGCCGCAGGAACAGCTGGATGCTCAGGCTAGTGAGAACTCTCAGGTTGGTTCTCGCGTTGGCGCTGGTGGCACTAGTCGCTGTGCTCGTAGGACCGCTGGTTCTCGGCTTCCTCTATCCCTTGTCTCAAGCGATTGTATTGTTTTTTCTATTAGGTACCTGTCAACCCGATGGACAAGGCAGGTTGCCGCCGACTCGGAGCACGGGTATATTGCCCGAAGGAATCGTATTCGCGCGGGGACGGGGAACCCTGCTGGGGAGAGGAGGAGCATGGCAAAGAACGGGAACGAGACCATCTTTACGATGGAGGCGACACCCTTGAAGTACGGGCCCGGGGCCTCCGAAGAGGTCGGCTGGGAGCTCAAGCGGCTGGGGGCGAGCCGGGTGATGCTCGTCTCGGATCCGGGGGTGGTCGAGGCTGGGATCACGCCCCGCATCCGGGAGCTCATCGAGGCTGAGGGTATCGAGGTTGAACTCTTCGAAAAGGCGCGGGTCGAGCCGACGGCGGACTCCTTCCAAGAGGCGGCGGATTTCGCCAAGGAGGGGGAGTTCGACGGGTTCGTCGCGGTCGGCGGCGGGACTAGCATCGATACGGCGAAGGTCTCCGACCTGATCTCCACGCACGGTGGCAAGATCATGGACTACGTCAACCCGCCGATCGGCGGCGGCAAGGCGCCCCCCTCGCCACTGAAGCCACTCTTGGCGGTGCCCACGACCTCGGGCACAGGCGCCGAGGCTACGACGGTCGCCATCCTCGACATCCCCGAGCAGAGGGTCAAGACCGGCATCTCGCACGCCTATTTGAGGCCCCACCGTGGGGTCGTGGACCCTAACCTCACCATGAGCTTACCGCCCGAGGTGACCTCTTCGTCGGGTCTGGATGTGGTGTGCCACGCCGCCGAGTCCTTTATCTCCAAGCCCTACAACCAGCGTCCCGCGCCGGAGAGCCCGGACGAGCGGCCACCCTATCAGGGGGCGAACCCGATCGCTGACATATGGTCGAGCAAGGCGCTCGAGTACGGGGGGATGTATCTTAGGCGCGCCGTAGAGAACGGCGAGGACGTAGAAGCCCGGGGGGCGATGATGCTCGGAGCGTCGCTGGCGGGGGTAGGCTTCGGGTCGGCAGGGGTGCACATCCCGCACGCCTGCGCGTACCCCATAGCCGGCCTCAAGCACGAGTATCAGCCGCCAGGCTACCCTCGGGATCATCCGTTCGTGCCGCACGGATGGTCGGTGATCGTGACGGCCCCGGCCGCGTTCCGGTTCACCTACGACGCGATGCCCGAGCGGCACCGCCGCGTCGCCGAGCTCCTCTCCGGCGAGACGATAGAGAAAGCCGACGAGAACACGCTGCCAGAGATCCTGATACAGCTCATGAAGGACGTGGGCGCTCCTAAAGGGGTCAGGGAGCTAGGCTACGACGAGGACGACATAGACGAACTCGTGGACGGAGCTATGAAGCAACAACGTTTGCTCGTGGGTACGCCGAAGGAGGTCACGGAGGAGGACCTCGCGAACATATTGCGTGAGTCGATGGAGAATTGGTAGAAGTGGATAGGGGATGGCGGAAGACCTGAGACTGTACTTCTTTAGCTGCGCAGCCTGAAGACTGAGACGCAGTACATAAAGATGAACGAGGGCCTGGGAGAGCCCTACGAGGTCCCGGTACCATTCTTCCGAGGGAGAGCTCGACCTCCGGTTCCCGGCCCAGCATGGCGGAGAAGCAGACCTTTACCAGGGTATACTTTGTCCACCACACCGAGGCACACCCGCAACTCGATCTCTGAGGCACCACCTCCTGCAGCGATAAAGACATGCTGAGCGCGGAAGCCTCGCCGCAGGATAGACAGCAAGTGAGAGAAGACTTGCTCGCATACCTTATGCTGCTCTACTAGGTCGATGGCTGGCTACCGGCCTTTCTGGCCTTACCTGACGCTGCCTCCCGAGAGCTGCGCTCGCTCGTGCACACCGCTGAGTCCATCGTCAACGGGCGGTTAGTAGAAAGAAACAAAGAGAAGGACGCCGCGTGATCTCAGGAGCCAATCAACAACATTTTTGACAGTACCTCTTCAATAACGACATAGCATCCACTATAGTAAGACATCTTGAGTAAGATATCTTGAGTAAGACATCTTGATGTAAGTGTTAGGCGAAGGGGAAGGTATGACGCATGTCGGATAGCATGATTGAACGTCCCGAGGCTAGGACCGACACGAGGTCCGGTGCGGGTACCTCGCACCTGTTCACCTCCGAGTCGGTGACAGAGGGGCACCCGGACAAGATAGCCGACCAGATCTCCGACACCATCCTGGATGCGGCCATAAACGACGACCCGGAATCCCGTGTAGCCTGCGAGACCCTGATTACCACGGGGTTAGTGGTGGTCGCGGGCGAAATTACCACGGAGACCTAC
>JALZFJ010000156.1 GCA_030867425.1 Actinomycetota bacterium
ATAGGTCCTGTATCGTATTCTTCCACTGCGGCGATACGTCTACATTGCTAGGTGTCATGCTACGCTACCTTGCCCACCTCAGTTAATCATTGGCATCTTGTATGGACATTCTGATAACGATATGTCAACGGCGGGTAACGGCTCTATAAAGCTTTCGTAATACTTCGCTCGGATTCGGCAGAGCGCCGCCGTGATCCTAAGCATCCTGTCCAGCCGGAGCTCCGCTTGCCCCTAAGGCAATGTTGCTCCGAAAACAGAACTGATGACGGCGAAACACCTAAAAGTGGTCAGGTTCAAGAGTAGGTTATATGCTACGCACATGAGAACGGATTTACAATCAGACAGGTGCTAATAGTACTGGTATGGGAAATACATCCGATCACCGGCTTGCCGAGAAGACGTTGCGCGAGTCCGAACCCTTTGCTCGCTCCGTTCTGGACAGCCTCTCAGCGAACATAGCCGTCCTCGACGAGTCGGGCACAATCGTTTTTGTCAACAGAGCCTGGCGGGAGTTTGCCAGATCCAACGAGGCTGTTGGAAACGTTGCGGAGAACGCCAATTACCTCCAAGTCTGTGAGTCAGCAGTAGAGCTCGGCTCCGAAGACGCTGCCAATTTTGCTGAGGGACTCCGTTCGGTACTCTCTGGCCGACGAGAAGAGTTTGCGCTCGAGTATCCTTGCCATTCTCCTACGGAGCAGCGCTGGTTCGTTGGACGGGTGACCCGCTTCCCTTCCGGTAGTCCCGCGCGGGCTGTTGTTGCTCACGAGAGCGTCACCGAGCGCAAACAGGCCGAGGAGGCGCTGCGCCTCAGGGATAGGGCCATCGCCGCCAGCTCCAACGGCATCGTTATCACCGACCCCAGCCAGCCTGACAACCCCATCACGTACGTCAACCCCGCCTTTGAGCGCATGAGCGGATACTCTGCCCAAGAAGTGCTTGGGCGCAACTGCCGGTTCTTACAGGGCACAGACCGCGAGCAGCCTGCCCTAGAGGAACTTCGGGCGGCGCTGCACGAGGGCCGCGGGTGCCAGGCGGTCTTGAGGAACTACAAGAAGGACGGCACCCTCTTCTGGAACGAGCTCTCCATCTCACCCGTGCGCGACGAGGAGGGGCACCTCCTCAGCTTCGTCGGGGTACAGAACGACGTCACCGAGCGCAGACGAGCTGAAGAAGCGCTGCGCGACAGTGAAGAGAGATACAGGGCATTGTACGAGGACAACCCATCCATGTACTTCACGCTGGACGAAAAAGGTACGGTGCTCTCGGTCAACCACTTCGGCTCCAAGCAGCTCGGCTACGCACCCGAGGAGCTGGTCGGGCGTTCGGTGCTTGAAATCTTCCACGAAGGGGACAGACAAGCCGTTTCGCATTATCTAAGCGCGTCCTTGCGGGCTCCTGAACAAATCAGTGGTTGGGAAGCACGCAAGATACGAAAGGACGGGAGCGTGCTGTGGGCTCGAGAGAACGTTCGCGCTGTACGGGGCCCGGGTGGCGACACGGTAATCCTCGTGACGTGCGAGGACGTGACCGAGCGCAAGCATGCCGAGAGAGAGCGTGCTCAGTTACTGGATCGAGAGCAGGTGGCCCGCGCCGAGGCCGAGGCCGCGCGACAACGCCTCAAGGCTATACTGGATAACCTCACTGAAGGCGTGCTTGTAGCCGAGCCGCAGGGGCGCGTCGTTTTCGCCAATTCGGCGGCCAACACCATGTTGGGTTCGACGAATGGGAAGACGCTCGAAGAGCTGCCGGATCTGTGGGAAGACTTTCACCTCCCGGGAGCGGTACACCGCTGCGCCCGAAACGGGGAGAACATAGAGGCTCGGGTAAGCCACGTAGAGAACTACCTGCGGGTAAGGCTAGAGTGCCTGGTCAACGACGAACGGCGTGACGTGCTGGTGGTCATTCAGGATCTCTCGGAAGGACACCGGCTGGAGGCTAATCAGCAGCGGTTTCTGGCTAACGCGGCGCACGAACTCAAGACACCTTTGATGGCCGTCATGGGTGCTGCAGAGCTGTTGGCCACCGGGGAGGACGCAGATCCTGCCTTGAGGCGCCGCCTCTTGAATCACATCTCCTCCGAAGGCCGCCGGATGCAGCGGTTGGCCGATGCTCTGCTACGCCTATCCCGTGTGGGTTGGGACCCGCGGGAGCCTAACCAGGTGGAGGTCGACTTAAGGGCAGCCGGACAGCGGGCGGCAGAGCTAGCAGAGCCGCTTGTAGAGAGCGCCGGGCTCAGACTCGACATCCAGGGCGAAGGCACCCGCGTATGCGCGGATGCCGAGTGGCTCCAGGAGGTGCTTTTGGTTTTGCTCAGCAACGCTATCAAGCATTCCAGCCGTGGCGGAGATATACGGCTACACATCGAGGATAGCGTCGTTATGGTGGAGGACGAAGGAGCAGGGATAAGCCCGATCGACCTTCCTCACGTTTTCGAGCGCTTCTATCGGGGGAAGGGAAGCTCCGAAGGCTTTGGCCTGGGGCTCCCGATATGTAAAGAGCTAACCGAGCGGATGGGAGGCAGCATCGCCATCCGTTCTCGAGAAGGGGTCGGCACAACGGTAAAGGTTGAGCTGCCAAAGGTGGACATGGATGCCCGAGATACTGATAGTAGAAGATGACCCTGCGGTAAGGGACATTCTGAAAATCGCCCTCGAGCGCGAGGGGATGACCGTGGAGGCGGTCGAGAACGGCGAGGCAGCACTGAAGAGCTTCCAGTCAGTCGGTTCGCTCGACCTGGTCATACTGGACGTGATGCTCCCGGATACCGACGGCATCACCCTCTGCCAGGAACTCAGAAGGAACAGCGATGTGCCGATAGTAATGCTCACCGCTCGTGAGGGCGAACGAAACGTCGTCGTGGGCCTAGAAGTGGGAGCCGACGACTACATTACGAAACCGGCCAGCCCGGCGGAGGTGGTTAGTCGCGTGCGAGCCCACCTGCGTCGTCGCCGCTTGGATACCCGAAACGCGAGCCAGAAATACGAGTTTTCTGGCCTCGTGATAGATCTCTCGCGCCGACAGGTCTGGGTCCACGGAGAGAGGGTGGATCTCACCACCACAGAGTTTGAGATCCTGAGTCTTCTTGCGGCCCATCCCGGGTGGGTCTATAGTCGGCAGCAGATAATGCAACAACTCTGGGAGGGTGACTTCTATGGGGAAGCACGCTCGGCAGACGTACACATCCAGCGCATACGCACGAAGATAGAACCTGATCCCAAGAACCCTCGCTACATCCAGACCGTGCGCGGCGTAGGCTACAAATTCGCCGAGCATTAAGAGCCTCTAACCTGAAGATCAATCCTAAGAATCCGCGTGGCCCTTTGCTACCCGCGTCGCCCGCCACTCAACCCCAAAGTACTGGTCTGCTGGGCAGTTCCCGCAATTGTAAAGGCACCTTAATACAACGTTTACATGAGGGTTAATCAGGCGGATGAGAATAAGTAACGAACATAAAGAAGCGTAAAGAAGTAACAGGAGAAGTACAAGTATAAGGACATGCGGGAGGTAGATCGCAGAAGCTGAAGCTTAGAGCATCGTGCGAACTTATAACGCGTCGGTCTCGGCAGGTGCCAGCGCTGCCAAGGAGGTTAGGGTTCTTATGGCCAAGGGCTCGACGTTCGCAGTTTAATGGTCGCTTCGATCTACGCTCCACGCTCTGACCGGCGAACCCCTACCGTCTGTACAGCAACCATGCCCAACGAGAAGGGATGCGAATACGCTTGAGAAAAGAAGAGCTGGCGGAGGGCCTCCGAGAAGTTCATATGGTAGCTGCTGTCCAGGGACTCGGCGAGCAGCAGCTTTTGCGCGCGGTCGCGGCGTTGGCCGAGGGAGGCATGCGGGCGTTAGAACTGCCATACGCTACTGTCCGGAACGCAAGCCAGCTCGTCCATACGCTCAAAGGGGAAGGTCTCCTGGTCGGGGTCGGATCAATCACGCGCTCGCTCCAGGCTCGCGAGTCCGAGATGCTTGGCGCCGACTTCATCTCGGCTGCTGTAACCGCGCCAGACGTAGCCTCGGCATGCAAGGAGATGGAGGTGCCCTGTATCCTTGGCGGCCTCACGCCAACCGAGGTCTGGCGGGCGCAAGAGATGGGGGCCGACTTCGTGAAGGTGCCTGCCGAAGCTTTGGGAGGCCCGCACTACATCCGCTCCTTGCGCGAGACGATACCCCCCCAGCAACTGATAGTCGCTGAGTTGCCTCTGGATGGCTATCTTTCTTACTTGGAGGTAGGTGTCGAGGTGCTTGAGTTCAAGAGCTCTCTGGCTCTATCGGAGTTAGCTGAGCGCGAAGATTGGGCAGAGATCTCCCGGCGAGCCTCCAACGTAGTAGACGCCTACGATAACTGGAGAGCGAGCCGTAATCGGCCTACCTAGTCCTCGTTAGCTCGGACCGCGCAGGTCAATAAAGGGCGAAGTGTTAGTGGAGCCTGGTGCGCCTAGCTGATGGGAGGGAAGTGGGAAAAGGAGAAAACTAAGGGTACTGGGTCGTTACTCAAAGTGGTTGTTACTCAAAGTATTATGGCTCCCTCAAGTGACCGTCTATATAACTGTTCGGTAGGTTCTCTTTATAAATCACTCAGCATAAGGAGATGGATGATTTCAGAGGGCTTCTCTCGAATTCTTACCAGTTAGTACCAGGTTAGCCCTTCGGGCTTTATCGGAATCCGACACTCTCGAAGGCCTCGCCGTAGGAGCGGCATCTACGGCAACATGACTCGTGTCGCGCCGGGCTCGTCGTCCTATCTATTAGGAATTATAAGCGCGCCCGGCAGGATTTAACTTCACCGCTAAGCTATTTACAGGGTTCTTACACTTGCCCGACGCGAAAAGGGTGGCAGACGAGTAGGATAGGGGTTCTTCTAGAAGGCGATTTGGCGGAGGCGAGAAGAATGAAGACAGCGCTAGTGTTCGCCGACGAACAGGACAGAATCTTATCCATCTGGCGAGAAGCATTCGGGATTATTGGCCGATACCCTTTGGCCTCGCTCCTTCCAGCGGCAGTGCTAGGTATGTTGGGAGCTGCTCCCTACTACTTCATCAAAGGGAAGACCAATGTTCCAGAAGAGATCCTGACATCTCTGACTGGAGCGTTTGCTTTCTACCTATACATAGTCTACGTAGCATATGCAGAGGAGGTCACCGCCGAGGCCGAGCGAGGCGTTGTACGCATCACAATGCGCGGCGTGTTGCACATGCTGCGGCAAGCGTCTCCCGTCGTGCCGTCCGCCATAGTCGCCTCGGTTGCCGCTATCATAATCCCAAGGGCAGCAACCATCCTGCTGGTAATCCCCGGGTTATGGCTACTGACACGCTGGTCGTTATTCGCACCGGTTATTAGCCGAGAGCATCTAGGCCCAGTGGAGGCGCTCAAGCGCAGCACTGAGTTAGTTCGGGGCCATTTTGAGCTGGTGTTCCTTACTGCCGCCTTGGCCACTGCGCTGGAGGAGGTAGCAGTTCACACAGGGGGAGTTACAGGGCTTCTGGTTTCAGGCTCGGACACATGGGGTCAGTGGTTAGGCAGTTCGATTGCTACCATACTGATCATGCCGTTGGCCGCTTTCGCAACCTCGGTAACTTACATACACCTAGCAACGCATACGAAGTAGCTTGGGAAAGGTAATTGTTAGATTAACATTGCAAACCGCCGTAGGGGTGTGCATCTCACTTCGCTATGCCATATGAGTTGCTGGGAAGACTAACCTACTGGGCAGCTCGACCCTTCTTAAAGTTAGAAGTACATCGCGTTGCAATGAGGT
>JALZFJ010000163.1 GCA_030867425.1 Actinomycetota bacterium
GCCCTTTCGGCCGCCTCGTCGAGGGCGGTCTGGGGGTCGCTCTGGCGCAAAACGGCCTCGTTGACAGCCTGATCATAGGTCTCCGGCTGTATATCGCCGATACCCGGCACCGGCGGGCGGAAGTGAATGTACGACACCTCCTGAGCGATCGTGGACTGCTCTGGGAGGTCTTCGAACTCCTGGCTCTCCCGCACGCTGTTGCGCGCCGGTATCTGGCCAGCCCTGGCCCACTCTATGGATTGCTGGCTGATCCAGTTGATAAACACCTGCGAGGCCTCGACCTTGTTCTGGTCTGTGGTAGCCTGCTGCGTGATCACGAAGTTGTGGGAGTTGGCCCAGGTTGCGTCCGCCGAGCCTATCTGGGGAAGTGGGGCCACGCCCCAGTCGAGGTCCTCGACCTCCTTGAGGGCGTTGATCTGCCAGATACCGTTCCAGTGGAGGGCGTTCTCGCCGTTCTGGAACGCGATAAACTCGGCGTCTTGGGCAACGTCGCTGGGACTGTAGCCGTTTTCGATCAGGTCGACCATCCAGGTCAGAGCCTCTACCCCGGCGTCGGAGTTGAAGGTGGCCCTGCTCGCGCCCTCGTTGTAGAGCTCGCCGCCGAACTGCCAGAGCAACGACTCGAACTGGAGTGTCCCGGTGAACGGGAACGGGGACACCCACGACCCTTGAACGCCGTTGCCTCTCAACTCCTCCAGCGCTGACTCGTACTCGTCCCTGGTCTGGGGCGGCCTGTTAGGATCCAGCCCCGCCTCCTCCATCAAGCTCTTGTTGTAGTAGAGCGCTAAAGGATGTATGTCCAGCGGGATCCCGTAACGCTGGCCGTCGTATATGCCCGCGTTCCAGACCGTCGGGTCGAAGTCGCTCTCTTCAAGACCCAGGGCATCAGCCACCTCGTCTAGGGGGATGATCACGCCACGGGCGGCATTGGTGCCCAGCTGGTCGACGTGCATGACCCCCACGTCCGGCCCCTCCTCGGTGCGGACCGCGGCCGGAACCCTCTGATAATAATCCTCCCACTCCACGGTGTTCGTGCTTACCTGGATGTTGTCGTGCTCGGCGTTGAACTGATCCACCAGAGCATTCATGTACGGCCCGTCCCCCCCGGTGAACCCGTTCCAGAAAGCCAGCTCCACGCTCGGCCCGCTGTATTCTTCGCCACCCCCGGAGCCGCCCTGGCCTCCGCCGCCGCCACCGCAACCCACGAGTACCAACCCCGCCCCAGCTCCCGCGCTGGCGAGCAGGAACTCCCGTCGCGTAAGCCTACGGACCTTGCGTCGTCCGTTCCCCACGTCCTTTTCCTCCTTCTGCCCGCACGAGTGCTTTTCCCCGTACCTTAGCAGGATCCCGAATCCTGGGCAACCCCGGTTAGGAACCCGTCCGGGTCTCCCGAGCCGTGATCTCCCGCACGCGCGCCGGTTCGACCTTTGGCCTCCGGTCGTAGGTTAGGAGCCCGTTGATCTCTTGCTCTATATCGGTGAGCTGCGTGTAGCCGAAGCCCCACACAGTGGGGCTCCCCAGGAGGGCCAGGATCAAGGCCTCGTAGCGTTCGAGGAATTCCTCTTCGTCCGCGACCGTTCTGTACCCCCATCCCCGGTCGTCGCCGCCGAAAGCTATGCCGCCGAACTCGGTGATAAGGATGGGCTCGCCGCGGTGGCCGTGCCCCCGCGCGTAGATGGGCCTCCCCGCGGGCTCGGAGGCAAGGCTAGACTCTACGGTCGCGTGGTTGCGCCCCAGGGACTCCGCATCGCCGTAGTCGTGGACGGTGCACAGGTCCGTCAGGGCGTGCTCCCATCCATCGTTCGAGACGACGAGCCTCGTTCGGTCGAGCGAGCGGGTGAGGTGGTAGAGGGTCAGGAGGTGCTCGACTTGCGAGGTATCCGTCGCCAGGCGCGGCACCCCCCAGCTCTCGTTCATCGGGACCCAAGCGACGAGGCAGGGGTGATTGTAGTCACGCCGGACGGCCTCCTGCCACTCGGAGGTGATGCGCCGGACGTAGTCGGGCGAGTACTCGTAGGCGTTCGCCATCTCACCCCACACGAGGAGACCCAGGGTATCGGCCCAGTAGAGCCAGCGCGGATCCTCGACCTTCTGATGCTTGCGCGCTCCGTTGAAGCCGAGCTCCTTTGCCAGCTCTACGTCCCGGCGCAAGTCCTCGTCGGAGGGGGCGGTGAGGAGGCCGCCGGGGAAGTAGCCCTGGTCGAGGACGAGCCGCTGGTAGTAGGGCTCGTTGTTCAGGTAGACCTTACCGTCTCTGGCTTCGATCTTCCTCATACCGAAGTAGCTCTCGACGACGTCGAGGATCGTTCCCTCGCCGTCCAGCAACTCAAGCCTGAGATCGTAGAGGTTCGGACTCTCTGGACTCCACAAGGCAGCCCGGGGCCAATCGGCCAGGTGCGGCGTCTCCGGCGCCTCGCCTCGCCCTATGAGCGGCAGGCGACGCTCTACCACGGGTGTGTACGCCCCGATCCGGTCGTCGAGCACCTCTTCTCCTTCGAGCGTGACGGCGAGCCGTAGGATCAGGCCGGGCTCGAAGCCCCCGACGATGACCTCTACGTCTACAGAAGACGCGTCCACGTCCGGGGTCAGGCGCAGGGAGTCAACGCGTCGGCGGTTTACGAGCTCGAGCCAGACGGTCTGCCAGATCCCGGTGGTCCTGGTGTAGAAGATGCCCTCGGACTCCTCCCTCCAGTACTGCTTGCCGCGGGGGATGGTCACGTCTTGCGAAGGATCCTCCGCCCGCACGATGACCACGTTGCTCTCCCCCACCAGCGCGTGCGTGATGTCCGCCGAGAAGGGCGTGTGCCCACCTTCGTGCTGCACCACCTGGTCGCCGTTTACCCAGACCGTGGCCCGATAGTCTACGGCGCCGAAGTGCAGAAAGAGACGGTCCTCGTCCTTCGTCGGAGGCGCCTCAAAGGGGCGTGCGTACCAGACGACATCATGGAACGAGGTGTCGCCGATGCCCGAGAGCGAGGCTTGGTAGGCGTACGGCACGACGATGCGCCGGCCGAAAGGAGCGCCGCCGGACCGCAGATCCTCCGCCGTGGCGCGATGCCAGCCGTTGGCGAGGCCGACGTCCGTATCGTCGAAGGCGAAGCCCCACTCTCCGTTGAGGTTGGACCAGTCGGCGCGCCGAAACTGAGGCCGGGGGTACTCGGGCCGCGGCGGTGCGGGGCTCGAACCACGCTCTCTGTGCTCCATACTCACGTCCTTTAGCCGCTCTGGGTCTCGGTCAGACCGTTGCGCCGGATGATCTCAGAGTACCAACGAGCGCTCATCTTCGTTATGCGCCGCTGCGTCGGGTAGTCCACGTAGACTATGCCAAATCGCTTCGAGTACCCCTCCGCCCACTCAAAGTTGTCGAGTAGCGACCAGACGAAGTAGCCCTTGAGATTCACGCCCCGCTCTATGGCCTCGCGTGCTGCCCGGAAGTGCGCCTCCAGAAAGGTGACGCGCTCCTCATCGTCTACGCCGCCCTCGGGGTCGGCGTAATCGTGGAAGGCCGCTCCGTTCTCGGTTATGTAGAGGGGGAGCTTCGTGTACTCGCGGTCCAGGCGCAAAAGAAGCTCGAGGAGCCCGTCCGCCTCCACGGGCCAGCCCATTGCTGTTCTTTCGGCATCGTGGGGGATCACGACCCTCGCCCGGACGCTGGAGAAGACGGTGTCGGTCCCGGCCTCATCGTGGCGCACCATTTGACGCCTGTAGTAGTTGACGCCGAGGAAGTCCAGGGGAGCTGAGATGGCCTCAAGGTCGCCGTCCTGGATAAAGGAGAAGTTGCTCCTTGAAGAGTAGTGATCGAGCATATCTTCCGGGTAACCGCCACGGAAGAGGGGGTCGAGGTAGAGGCGGTTGGCTTGCCCGTCCACCCGGCAGGCGGCCTCCCTGTCAGCCGCCCTATCCTTCGACGACCGGACCGGCGAGAGGTTGAGGGTAATGCCGAGCTGGTTGTCCTCATGTCTCAGAGAGCGCATCCTCTCCAGAGCAAGGCCATGCCCCAGGAGCAGGTGATGGGTCGCCGAGAGGGCTTTGGCCGTGTCTTTGTGCCCCGGCGCGTGGACGCCTATGCCGTAGCCGAGCCAGGCAGAGACCCAGGGCTCGTTCAAGGTGATCCAGAACGGGACTACGTCGGCAAGCTCCCGGTACAAGATCCCGGCGTACTCGGCGAACCGCTCGCTCGTCTCCCGACTCGTCCAGCCACCCTTGTCCTCCAGGGCCTGCGGCAAGTCCCAGTGGTAGAGCGTTAGCATGGGCACGATGCCGCGCTCCCACAGGCTCTCAACGAGCCGTTTGTAGAAGTCGAAGCCCTTCTGGTTGGTAGGCCCGCTGCCCTCAGGCTGTATCCGGGGCCAGGCGACGGAGAAGCGGTAGCCTCCGACCCCGAGGTTCACCATGATGTCGAGGTCCTCCCCGAAACGGTGGTAGTGATCGCAGGCTATGTCGCCGGTGTCTCCGTGTAGGACATTGCCGGGAGCGTGGGAGAAGGCATCCCAGATGGAAGGACCGCGCCCGTCCTCCCTCGCCGCGCCCTCTACTTGGTAGGCGGCGGTCGCGGTGCCCCATAAGAAACCCCCAGGGAAGTTCATCCTCTACCCTCCTCAAGTACGCTAAATCCAGAGCTCCCAATCTCTTATGCCAGTGCGTTCGATGTCGGACAGGAGGTCACGAGAAGCCGCGCAGCTTGATTTACCCGGCCTCCTCGCCATGGTCGAGCATCGCGAAGACCGCCGTACCTTCCTCTTTGCATCCGCCGCTCTCCGTTCAGGATTCGCGCAGGAGAAGAGGCCCTAGAGATCGGGGCTACAGCCTCGCGCACAAAGCCCACGTCCTTCCGGGCCTCCTTCGGCCACTGCTCAAGGCTGTAGTCTCAGCGTAGGAGAAACGTGCTGCAGCTTGGAGACTATCGGCACCCTATAGAAGGAGACTTAGCTGTCCCTTCGCGCAGCGTTCCGGGCGGCCCGGCGTCGGGGCGAGGCGAAGCTAGCCCCTAGGACCACGCAGCTGAAAACGACCATGAACAAACCCCACCACAGGTTTATGTTTATCCCCAATGCCTTGGTTTCTTGGGCGCCGGGACCCAAGAGCCCGTACAAGGTCAGCACCACGCCGATAATCAGTATGATGGCTCCGATATAAAACCCTATCGCCAGGGCATGACCGCCTCCGGCTTGCAGGGATTCCTCTACTCTTTCCTCGGCGCTCCTCAGGTTTTTTTCGGCCACAAGCTCCTCCCTCTAGAAGAAGATTATGTTCAGCGCTACAGTGATCGCAAGCGCGGCCCCGGCCAAGACCCAGGGCTTCTTATACCAGGCCGTCTCTACGGCCTGCTTCTTCTCCGTCAGGCCCCAGACCAAGTTCTGAAGCTCCTCGTCGCTCTTGCGGGACCGAGAGGTGAGTAGCGAGACGCCTATGATGGTCACCACACAGATGACCCAGGCCCACCAGGACCGCCAGAAGTTCCCGGCCATCGGGCTGCCGTACGTGAGCATCCCCATCAGCTCAAAGCCCCAGATTACCAAGCCTCCGACCGTCCCCGCGACGAGCCCCGCGAACCCGCCCCAAGGCGTCGCACGCCTCCAGAACATCCCGAGCAAGAACACCCCGAACAGCGGTGCCAGGAATATCCCGTGCAAGAGCTGAAGGTAGTCGAGTATGCTCTCGAAAGCCATCACTACGTACGCGGTCCCTATGCTTAAGAGTACCCCCACAACGGTAGCGATGCGGCCCACGTTCACGTAGTGCCGGTCGTCTGCGTCCTGCCGTATATAGGATTGGTAGATGTCGTAGGTCCAGACCGTGTTGAAGGCGGTAACGTTCCCCGCCATCCCGCTCATGAAGGACGCCAGCAAGGCCGTCAACCCCAACCCTAGCAGGCCGGTTGGGAAGTAATAGGCCATGACGTACGGGACGGCCATGTTAAACGAATTCTCCAGGCCCGGGCTCTGGCCGAGTTGGGGGAAGAGGCTGAGAGCGATGAGGCCCGGAAAGATGGCCAGGATCCCGAAGAGGATCTTGGGGAAGGCCGCGATCAACGGCGTGCGCTGCGCGGCCGCCTGATCCTCCGCCGCCAGCGCCCTCTGGACCACTAGGAAGTCCGTGCACCAGTAGCCGAAGCTCATGACGAAACCTAACCCTAGAACGATCCCAAACCACTGGACGGCCATAGGGTTATCCGTGCTCCCAGTCTGCGCCCACAGGTGGAAGAAATCTGCCTTGCCCACCGTCTCCTGGAGCCCCGACCAGCCCCCTGCAGCCACCAGCGCGAAGAGCACGAGCGGTACGATGCCGAGCATTATGAGGAAGAACTGCAGCACCTCGTTGTAGATTGAAGACGAGAGCCCACCCATGAGTATGTACGTCATGGTGATCCCTGCCGAGAGCAAGATGCTCGCCGTAATCGACCACCCCAGAAGCAGCTGGAATACTATCGCCATCGCGTACATGTTGAGGCCGCTGAGGAGGACCATAAAGATGGCGAACAGGACCGCGTTGAAGCCCCTGGTAGCCTCGTTGTAGCGCAGCTTCAGGTAGCCGGGGACAGAGTGTACCCGGCTCGCGTAGTAGAAGGGCATCATGAATAGGGCGACGAACACCATGGCGGGGATGGCCCCTATCCAGTAGAAGTGCGACGTCATTAGCCCATACTGGGCGGCTCCAGCTCCCATCCCCAAGATCTCCAGAGCCCCCAGGTTCGCACCGAGGAAAGCCAGGCCTGTAACCCAGCTCGGCAGCGAGCGCCCAGAGAGGAAGTAGTCCTCCGAGGTGCGCATCCGGTTCCTCAGCACAGCCCCTATACCCAGGACAAATAGGAAATAAAGACCTATGATGACGTAGTCTAACCAAGAATCGTCAACGGAAACCTGCAGCTGGAGTAAACCTAGGTTAGTCACGATATCTATCCTTTCCCACGCCCATACATAGCAAGGCTACGCAGGCCAATCTACTCCTAGGCAAGAGTCTTGTCAAGACTATCTCGCTCTGCATGCCTCCGCCTGCTCAAGTTCTCGATCTTTTTCTTCTTGTGCTTGTGCTCTCCGCCCTTCTGGCCACTGACTAGTCGGCTCGACTGGCTCACCCCATCACCCACTCGTGGTCGGGATCGTTCTTAATCTTCCACTCCCGAACAGGGCCGGCCATGACGTTCAGGTAGTAGAGGTCGTAGCCCGGAGGCGCGGAGACCGTATGATACCCCCGCGGGACCAGCACGACGTCACCGTCGTGGAAGGTCAAAGTTTCGTCCCGCGACCGGTCTTCGGTATACACCCGCTGAAAAGCGAAACCTCTCTCCGGTTGGATCCGATGATAATAGGTCTCTTCCAGGTAGGTTTCGCGCGGCCTATCGTCCTGGTCGTGCTTGTGAGGAGGATAGCTCGACCAGTGGCCGTTGGGGGTAATGACCTCGACGACCAGCAAGCGCTCCGCCGGCCGCTCCTCCATCAAGATAGGCCGTATCTCCCGCTCCATGTTCCCTGAGCCCCGCATCTCGACCACGATGTTTTCAGGGCGGATAAGTTGCGGGGCCCTTCCCTGAGCGGCCGGTGCCGAAGCGACCGCCAACTCCAGCCACTCGGTTGCGGCTTCTGCACGATAGCGCGTCCGAGGGGGCAGGTAGAGGGAGAAGGGAGCACCGTCGAACACGCTCTCGCGTCCCCCAACGTTTCGCCACTCGTCCCCTTCGGTGGAGACATGGCACAGCCCGGAGAGAACAACCAGGCAGACCTCCTCTTCTCCGGTCTGCCGCTCCAACACCCGGCCCGCCTCCAGTCGAAAGACCTCGAAACCCACGTAGTCCCATCCCGCCGACTCCGGAGTAACTTTCACAACGCGTCCGTTCTCCTCTGGCCTTTTCTTGCTTGCTATGAGCAATTCAGCCATGATTGGTGCTCCTTTGGCTCGGGACGTACCTTCTTTAGCTTCGCGTACTCTTTGTTAGCTCTAGCACCGGACGTTTTCGAGGATTCCTGCGAGCTTCGCGTCCTTTGAGTGTCGGCTCACAGGTAGCGACGTTCCGCCTGCTGCTCTTCTTCGTAGCCCTCTCGCGCGACGCGTACAGTGTCCATACTTGAGACCTCAGCTATCGGGACGTCCCATTGGGACTCGTAATCTTGGACAGTTTCGCGGTTGGTCTGGATGTAGATCACCACCGTCCTATCGATACTCTTCGCTTCGGCAAGCGCGTCCTTTAGCTCGGGGATGGTGCTGGCTCGGATCACATGCGCGCCGAGGCTCTCGGCGTTGGCCGCGAGGTCCACGGGCAGCAGTCTCCCGGGGGTTTCAGTGTTGGTTCCCAGAGAACCGTTCTCCCTGTACCGGTAGTGTGTGCCAAAGCCGCCGGAGCCCACTACGTCGGAGAGCTCGCCGATCGAAGCGAAGCCATGGTTGTCCACGAGTACGATCGTGAGCTTTTGCCTCTCCTGGATCGAGGTAACTATCTCACCGTTCAACATAAGATAGGAACCGTCCCCGACCATCACGTAGACTTCCCGCTCGGGGACAGCCATCTTCGTGCCCAATCCCCCGGCGATCTCGTAGCCCATGCAAGAGTAACCGTACTCGACCTGGTACCCCCGAGGGTCCCTGGTCCGCCACAGCTTGTGCAGATCACCGGGCATGGAGCCCGAGGCACAGACCACGACATCGGAGGGGTCGGAGAATGTGTTGACAGCCCCGATAACCGCGCTTTGCGCCGGCCGGGGCTCGTCGTCCGAGGCGTAGAAGCGTTCCACCTCACGATCCCACTCCCGGACCTCCTGCACAACGCGTTCCCTGTAGTCAGCTTCCACCTGATAATCCGCCAGTTTCTTAGAGAGTGCTTCGATCGTCGCCCGAGCATCGCCGACCAGCGAGATCCCCGCGTGCTTTGCGGCGTCGAAGTCCGCGACGTTAATGTTTATGAAGCGGACGTCAGGATGCTGGAACGCGGTCTTCGAGGCGGTCGTGAAGTCGGACCAGCGGGTGCCGACGCCGATCACCACATCGGCATCCCGGGCGATACGGTTGGCGCCCCGCGTACCCGTAACCCCCACCGCACCGAGGGCCGCCGGGTGGTCGTAGGGTAGCGACCCCTTACCCGCCTGCGTTTCGGCGACGGGAATGCCCGTGGCTTCCGCGAAACCTCGCAGGGCCTCGGTGGCCTCGGAGTAGATCACGCCGCCTCCGGCTACTACGAGCGGGCGTCGGGACTCCTTGATGAGAGCGGCGGCTTCTTCGAGGGCTGCGAGGTCGGGGAGTGCTCGTCTTATGCGCCACACGCGGCGCTTGAGGAACTCCTCCGGGAAGTCGTAGGCCTCGACCTGGACATCCTGGGGCAGCGCCAGCGTTACGGCGCCGGTTTCGGCCTGGTTGGTCAGCGCGCGCATGGCCGCGAGTGCTGCGGGCATGAGCTGTTCGGGGCGGTTGATCCTGTCCCAATACTTGGAGACAGGCCGGAAGCAGTCATTGACCGAGAGGTCGCCATCGTGTGGCGTCTCAAGTTGCTGCAGGACAGGGTCCGGGCCGCGAGAGGCGAAGATGTCGCCCGGCAGGAGCAACACCGGCAGACGGTTTATAGTGGCGAGCGCCGCTCCGGTGATCATGTTGGTGGCGCCCGGGCCTATAGAGGAGGTGCAGGCGAAGGTCGAGAGGCGGTTCCTCATCTTGGCGAAGCCCGCGGCGGCGTGCACCATCCCCTGCTCGTTGCGTGCCATGTAGTAGGTGAGCTCGTCACCGTACTGTTGCAGCGCCTGCCCTATGCCTGCGACGTTGCCGTGCCCGAATATCCCGAAACATCCAGCGAAGAACCTGTGCTCTACGCCATCGCGCTCGACGTACTGGTTGGCCAGAAACCTCACCAACGCCTGCGCGGTGGTCAGACGAACTGTACCCATCAGCGTACCTCCTCCAGTCCGCGCGCTAATCCCAAACCTTCTCAGAGACGCTAACCACAGCGGCATCGACCGCAATAGGTCGCGTCGCGCGGATCTCGTCAACCCTCTTGGCTATCTCAGACATCGAACGACCGTCCGAGCAGGTCTTCCACCTCGTCGGCGGTTGGCATGTCGTCGGCGCACGCGAGACGGGAAGCGACGATTGCCCCTGCGGCGTTGGCGTATGCGATGCTCCGTTCGGGGTCCCACCCGGAGAGTAGCGCATGGCATAAAGCGCCCCCGAAAGCGTCGCCCGCCCCAAGTCCATTGACTATCTCTACCTCGATGGGTGGCGCCTCGGCGACGCCTTCCTTAGTCCGCACGAGTACGCCCTCCGGCCCTCGTTTGACTATCGCAAGATCTAGTCCGTAATCCAGCAGCGCCGCTGAAGCCTCGTTAGGATCGCCTGTCCCGACCACTACCTCGACCTCCTCCTGGTTGCCCACCGCCACCGTGACATGCTTTAACGCCTCGCGGTACCATCGCTCCGTCTCTTCTCTCGACTCCCACAGCATCGGACGGTAGTCGAGGTCCACTACCGTGATCCCCTCCGAACGCGCCTCCAGCGCCCTGAGCGTCGTGCTCCTGCTCGGCTCCTCGGAGAGACCCGTGCCCGTGATCCAAAAGAGTGGCACCTCCGAGATCGCCTCCAGGTCCAGGTCTTCGACTTCGATGTTTATGTCGGGGGCCTTCGGTTCCCGGTAAAAGAGAAGAGGGAAGTCGTCGGGAGGGTAGATCTCGCAGAAGGCGAGTGGCGTACGCAGATCGGGATCGGTGCCCACGTAGCGCGCCTTGACGCCGAATCCTTCTAGCGCCGCCCGCACGTACAGCCCGAAGCCGTCATCGCCCACCTTCGTTATCACCGCAGACTTGTGGCCTAATCGGGCCACCGCTACCGCCACGTTCGCGGCGCTGCCGCCGAGCGACTTGGCGAAGGTCTTTACCTCCGCAAGCGGAACACCGATCTGCTCGGGGTACAGATCCACGCTAACCCGCCCCATCGTGATGACCTCAAGGTCGGCCATCTAGGCCCTTGGCCCCTTCCCGCTGTCGAGCACGCTCCTGACGAAGTTTAGGCTCTTGCGCACGTCTTCAA
This sequence comes from Actinomycetota bacterium, assembly GCA_030867425.1. GTDB lineage: Bacteria > Actinomycetota > Rubrobacteria > Rubrobacterales > Rubrobacteraceae > Rubrobacter_F. Next base: position 11,002 of record JALZFJ010000163.1, read on the forward strand.
TGGGTCCTTTGCCCTCCTCGGGCTCGTCGTCGAGCATTATGTCCTGCTCCAGCACGTACCAGCCCTCGTACCCCGACCCCTCTAGCACCCCGATCACGCGCTCGCTCTCCACATCCCCGTCACCCAAAGCCTTGAATACTCCCCGGCGCACGGCGTCCTCAAAGCCAACCTCCCCTTTCGCGACCCCTTCGGCGAGGTACCGGTCCACGTCCTTGAGGTGCACGATACGAACCCTATCCGCGGCGAGCTCGGCGACCGCCACCGGGTCATCCCCCCCGACCATGAGGTGTCCAGTATCGAGGCAGAGCCCCGTCTCGCAACCCTCAAGAAAGCGCCGCACGTGGTGCGGGCGCTCGATCGCGGTCCCGAAGTGCGGATGCACCGCGACGGTGAGCCCGTGCCCGACCCCTATCTCCTCCGCCATAGAGAGACCCTCGAACAACTCGTCCCACCCGGCGGCGTCCAGCTCGCCGTTTTCCTCGTAGCCCTCCCCTTCGGTGTCGGCGGCCAAGATCATCACGTCGGCTCCGGCGGCAGCGAAAAACCTGGCCCGCCGCTCGACGGAGGCCAGCCCCTCCTCTCGAGCGTCCGCTCGATGTAACACTACCGGCACGAACCCTCCCACCAACCGCAAGCCGTACCCCTCCAGCACGCGCGAAGCCTCGTCGGGCTCCTCCGGCAAGAAGCCCTCGGGACCCGACTCTATCGCCGGCAAACCGAGCGAGGTCGCTTCTTCGAGCACCCGCCCGGCGTCCATCTGGTGGCCCCACCCCGATACCTCGTTGACTCCCCACGATATTGGAGCGCCCGCGATGCGCGCTTCCCGGTTCACTTAGTCCCCCCTCGGCGATAGAGTCGCCAGTCTCCGTCCGTCTCCGCTCCCGTTACCAACCTAATCGGCCTCTTCGTAGAAGACTTCGCCTTCCCTTGTTTCATTTGTGAGCCGTACGGTTCTCCCCTCGCGGTGCGAGCGCTCGGCGGCCTTTGCCAGGACGAAGGCCGCGGCGGCGTCAGCACCGCTCACCTCGGGATCCCGATCTTCGCGTATTGCGTGGGCGAAGGCCTCCAACCCCGCTGCGTAAGCGTCGGCGAAGCGTTCGACAAAGTCGGAGACGTAGTCCTGGTGCGAGCTGTCGGGGGTGAGCGTCTCCACCGACGCTCGCCTGTGGTTGTCGAGCCTCAATGTGGCCTTCGAGCCCATAATCTCGCTAGAGCACTCGTAGCCGTAGCCGGCAACGCGGCTATTGTCTATTACGCCCAAAGCGCCTCCGGCGAAGCGGAGGGCGACGACAGCGTTGTCGATGTCGCCCGCCTCCTCGAATCCAGGATCGGAGAGCACCGCCCCGAACGCGGTCACCTCTTCGATCTCGCCGATTAGCCAGCGGGCAGCATCGAAGTCGTGCAGGGTAACGTCGGTGAAGAACCCCCCGGACTGCTTTATGTAGTCGAAGCTGGGCGCCTGCATGTCCCGCAAGGAGGTGCGAAAGAGGTACACCCTCCCGACCTCGCCTGCCTCGATCTTCTCCCACGCCCTCCGGTAATCTGGGTCGAAGCGCCTGTGGAAACCGACCTGCAGCTTTATCTCCGCCTCGCGCGCGGACTCGATGGCCCCGTAGGTGCTCTGCAGCTCGAGCGAGATGGGCTTCTCACAGAAGACATGCTTGCCCGCCTGGGCCGCCGCCTCGATCATTTCGGCGTGCAATGGCGTGGGGCTCGCGATCACAACGGCCTCTATCTCAGGATCCTCCAAGAGATCAGCGTAGTCCGTGGACCAATCGACCCCTGTCAGCTCCTCCGAGGCCTCGCGGGCGACGCCCTCGTCGGCATCCACGATTCGTACCAGGTCTGCTAGAGGGATGCGTCCGGCAAGGTTGGCGGCGTGAAAACGCCCCATCCTCCCCAACCCCACTAGACCCATGCGCACGCGGTCATCCGCGGCCGTTTTACCTCTACTGCTATGTTCCTCGCGCCTCATCGGACATTCCCTATATCGGGTCTCCCGGTGCCGCCCTCTACGGCCACCTTTCGATCACCACCTTGCGCTCGGTGTAGAACTCCACCCCGTCGCGGCCGGTGGCGTGCAGGTCCCCGAAGAAGGAGTCCTTCCAGCCGGTGAACGGGAAGTAGGCCACTGGCGCGGGCACGCTTATGTTCACCCCGATCATGCCGCACGCAACCTCGCGCCGGAACTTCCTCGCCGCCGCTCCGTCGCCGGTAAAGATGGCTGCCGCGTTGCCGTACCTGGACTCGTTTATGGTCCGTATGGCCTCGTCGAGG
>JALZFJ010000173.1 GCA_030867425.1 Actinomycetota bacterium
CGCTCCTCGAAGTTGGGCAACGTGCACGTCTGCAAAGAGACGATGCTTTTTCCCCCTCCCGCCGCAGGAGGATCACCGCGCCGCTCACCAAAACGGCAATCGTTGTCGCTCCGATCAATTGATCTCCGTTGCGATCCTCGGTGTTCCCGAGCTTTTCCGATTTCCCAAATGCTTTGCCTTTCTGGGCTGTCCTATCAGGTAGCTTCGAAGCCGACTAGTTGTGGCCGCCGAGGGAATCTTCTATGGGATACACTTCAGCGGTCGCCAAGCTTAGAGGATGCAGACGCATAAGGGGATAGATATGTTGGTTAGCGAGGCTCTGTTGGGGCCTCCAATGAAGCCCATCTTGATCTTCGCGCTCGAACTGCTAGTTCTCTACAGTTGCGGCTCCTATGCGATGAGCCGCATGGCGGCTTGGGGCTTTGGAAGTGGCATCGGGAAGACAGCCTTCTACCTACTGATACTCCCGGGCGTTGCCCTGCACGAAAGTGCCCACTACCTGGCCTGCCTGCTCACCGGAACGCGCGTCGGGCGCTTCGTGCCTTTCTTACCCAAGAACCTCCCGGACGGTCGGTTGAGGCTCGGCTACGTCAGGCACGAGGCGCGCTCGGCACCCGTCATGGCCCTTATCGGGCTGGCGCCTGTGCTTCTGAACCCCATGGGAGTCCTGGTGGTCACTGTCCTGCTAACGCCGCTTATGGTAACGGAGGTTGTTAGCCTGCAACCGGAGCTTTTCAAAGAGCGCATCCTCTCAAGCGGGTTCCTCCTGGGGAGTCCAGGCGTAGCCGCCGCCTGGGGCTACCTAGCCTTCAGCTTCGCACTTGGGAGCGTACCTAGCCGAGAGGATCTTTCTTCCATGCCCGCGGTGCTTCTCCTGTTTACTCTGGGGGTCTTGGCCTTGAGCTTCTTCCGGGAAGGTTCACAGGATCACCTTCTCCTTGCTCTTGCCGAACTCTCCGCGCAGGCAGCGGGCATCTACTTCCTGCCAGCGGCGGTGGCTGCCACGGCTGCCCTCCTTCTCTCTCTGCGGGGTTGAGGGTTACGTTAGATCCGCTGGGCCGCGGCCTATTTGCTCATTAGGGAGGTTGGCGGCAGACTTCAAAGCGGGTAGCTAAAGAGTTTGCGTCAAGGGAGTGGGTGAATGCGGGCTTCCACTAACCTATCCGACTAATCACTATACCGTGCGGCTACGTCTCCCACTCGAACTCGGCCAGTACCGGCAGATGATCGGAAGCCGACGCTACTTTCCCCGGCGACGTAATCACTCGACACCCACGTAAGGCTTCGACCAGTGGCGGGGCGGCGAATATGTAGTCCAGACGCACCTGCGGACGAGGCGACGGGAGCGTAAAACCATCTTCTTCTGGGTGCAGCTTGCGGAAGCAATCGACATATCCTGCATCTAGTAGCGGCTTGAGCGCCCAGCGTGGGATCTGTCCCAGTTGAAACCAGGTCTGCGCCTTGACCCATAGCGGTGCTTCCGCCAGCGAAGCTCGGTCCCCTCGGGCAATGGCATTGAAGTCGCCGGCGAGCAGGTGTTGTCCCGGTGCCGTCTGCAGGATGTATCGGAGTAGGGCGCGTACCTGGTACATGCGCCACCATTCGAAGAACCATGGGTAGTGGGCCGCCAGGTGCAGCCCAAAAACTGTTAGGGAGTGCCCGTTTGTAAGCCGAATGGTAGCTTGGAGGCAATTCGGCCATACTGGCCACAGATGAAGCGTGCGAAAACCCACAACAGGCAACCGACTAAGCAAGCCTACCCTTATCGATAAACCACGTCGGCTCTCGGCCAGGCGAGGGGCCATTTCAAGCGCTGTGGCGATTCGCTGGAAGCGGGCTACCTCTAGCGCCTCCTGTACGACGACCACATCTGGGTCGACCGCCTGGATCACTTCGATGATCTCCGCCTCGCGCTTCTGCCCACCTCTGAGAATGTTGTAGGTTAATAAGCGCATCTCTATATGTCCCTACGAGAGAGCTGAATTCCTGATAATAGCCAGTTTTGTCTCCTTGCAATCCTCCCGTATCCCTAATCGAAAAAGACTACGAATAGAGAAGATAGCAGGTTCGAGTCCTGCTGTGCACGCTCTGTACAGCACAACCCAGACAAATATCCTGAACCGTTGGGAGAAGCGGCATCGGTAGAATCTAATTATTTGCAGGAGTTTTGCAGCTCTGTAAATCTCTAGCAACTGTTGCGCTGACTCGACGCGGAAGAGGTTAGTAGTTCGAATCCACTATCGCCCATACTAGCGGACAACTATCAGCTTTCGGCCGACAGCTAGGACTTTGGGTCGGCGGCTGGTTCTTTCGCGTTCCGTGCTTCCTCGAGAGAGCGACTTTCGGGGCCGGGTATTACAATCACTTTACTAGACAAAGACAGTTTCAGAGCGTTTGGAGGAGCGGTGCATGGCTGCGGTTAAGCTACCCGATGGCAAAGAGCTTCCGGTAGAGCCTGGCGAGAAAGCGCGCGACGTCGCCGAGAAGATCGGGAAACGGTTGGCGCGCGACGCCGTGGTGGCAAAACTCGATGGAGAGTTGATAGACCTCGACGCGCCTTTGGACGGCGGCGGGGATTTCGAGGTCGTGACGAAGGACTCCGAAGAGGGGCTGGAGGTCTTGCGGCACTCGACGGCACACGTCATGGCGCAGGCCGTACTTGAGCTGTACCCGGGGAGTAAGCTGACGATAGGTCCCCCGATAGAGAACGGCTTCTTCTACGACATAGAGGTCAGCGGGCGCATCACCGACGAGGATCTGCCACGCATCGAGGAGAAGATGCGCGAAGTGATCGCGCGGGACCTCCCGATAGAGCGCGAAGAGGTCTCGAAGGCCGAGGCCGAGGAGATATACAAGGACAATCCGTACAAGTGGGAGATAGTCTGCGACCTCGAGGACAGCGATATCACGATCTACCGTCAGGGTGACTTCTTCGACCTCTGCCGCGGGCCGCACGTCCCGAGCACCGGCGCTCTGGGTGCGTTCAAGCTGCAGAACATCGCTGGAGCCTACTGGCGTGGGGACGAGAAGAACCCGATGCTCACCCGCATCTACGGCACCGCCTGGCCGACCGAGAAAGAGCTCAAGGTGTACCTCAGACGCCTAGAGGAGGCCAAGCAGCGCGACCACCGCAAGATCGGCAAAGACCTGAAGCTCTTCACCTTCTCGCCCGAGGTCGGCGCGGGCATCCCGATCTTCCTGCCCAAGGGCGAGATGCTCCGGCACCTCATGGAGGGTTACGTGCGCGAGGTGCAGACGCGATACGGCTACCAGCACGTCTGGACCGGGCACCTGGTCCACGAGGGGCTCTACGCCAAGAGCGGGCACCTGGAGCACTACTGGGACGCCATGTTCCCGCCGATGAAGGATGGCGAGACGCGCTACCGCTTAAAGCCAATGAATTGCCCGAGCCACATGACGCTCTACAACACCGAGGCGCACTCGTACCGGGATCTCCCCTTGCGCTACGCGGAGTTCGCTACACTTTATCGCTACGAGAAGAGTGGCGAGCTCACGGGCCTTACCCGTGTGCGCTCCTTAACCCAGGACGACGCGCACGTGTTCTGCACCGAGGACCAGGTTCAGGAAGAGTTCGCACGGGCTCTGGAGGTCATCCGTGAGGTCCTCGACACCTACGGCTTCGAGGAGTACAGGGTCCGCCTCTCCTTGCGCGAAGTGGACTCCGACAAGTACGTAGCCGACGAAGAGAAGTGGGAGCGGGCGGAGCATGCCCTGCGAGATGCCCTGGACGCCGCGGGCATTGCCTACGAGCCTGTACGCGGCGAGGCGGCGTTCTACGGGCCGAAAGCGGACTTCCTGGCGAAGGATGTGCTGGGCCGGGAGTGGCAGCTCTCGACGATACAGGTGGACTTCATCCAGCCCGGCCGCCTTGGGTGCGAGTACATCGGCGAGGACGGCGACGCACACACGCCGGTTTTGCTGCACCGGGCCGTCACGGGTACGACGGAACGGTTTATGGCGATCCTAATCGAGCAGTACGGGGGCGCGTTCCCGTTGTGGCTCTCTCCGGTGCAGGCCGTGGTCATCCCGGTCGCGGACCGGCATCTGTCCTACGCCCGCGAGGTCGAGGAGAAGCTCGCTGCGAATGGGTTCCGGGTCGAGGTGGACGACTCGCTTAACAGCATGCAGAAGAAGATCCGGGAGAACGCCCGGCAGAAGGTGCCTTACCTACTTGTCGTCGGGGATAGAGAGGCGGGGGAAGGGACGGTGAACGTTCGTAAGAGGGGCGAGAAGTCACAGGAAGGCCTCGATGTCGAAGAATTCGCAGAGCGGATAAGAGCGGAGGTTGCAGCCCGAGATTCTTATAGACGGAGCTAGTGTAGGCGGGGTATAATCAGGGAGTAGGCTTGGGGTTTGTGATCGCTCGATGCTTCTCTATGAAGTCACTTATTGCGGTTCAACGGCCCCGCAGGTACGGTTTTGGAAGGAGTGGTGTAAAGTAGCCGCGGAAGAAGAGCCAAGGGTAAACGGCCAGATCAGGGCCCGCTCGGTGCGCCTCATCTCGGAGAGCGGAGAGCAGCTCGGGATCAAGCACATAAGAGAGGCGATGGATTATGCCGAGGGGCTCGACCTCGACCTCGTGGAGGTAGCGCCGAACTCGGACCCGCCGGTGGTCCGGACCATGGACTACGGCAAGTACAAATACCAGAAAGAACAGGCTCGAAAGGCCGCCCGCAAGAAGCAGGTCAACATCAACGTACGGGAGATAAAGCTCCGGCCGAAGATAGGCGACCACGACTTCAACACCAAACGCGGGCATGTCGAGCGCTTCTTGCGCCACGGCGACAAGGTGAAGGTTACTATTATGTTCCGCGGCCGCGAGGTGCAGCATCCAGATCTGGGCGAGAGGCTCTTGACGAGGCTCGCCGAGGATCTTTCGGATCTCGGGCGTATCGAGAGCCAGCCTAAACTCGACGGGCGCAACATGGTTATGGTCATGGCCCCGAACAAGGACGCGGCCGCGAGCATGTCCTCGAAGGGCGAGGCGCGCGTCCACCGTCAGGAAAGCGCGGCCCGCGGCTAACGTAACTCTTTGATACAATAGCGCCCGATTTTGAGGCGAAACGGCTACTCCCGTGCCGCGAGCCTGGTTAGTGGAAGAACGAAGCGCGGAGGAAAAGTTGCCGAAGATGAAGACCCACAAAGGCGCCTCCGGGCGCTTCGCGGTCACGAAGAAGGGCAAGCTCAAGCGGCGCCGGAGCGGACACAACCATATCCTGGAGAAGAAGAGCTCCAAGCGCAAGCGGCGCTTGAACACCGAGACGACGGTGCACCAGTACGACGAGAAGCGCATCAAGCGCCTCTTGGGGGTGAAGTAGGTGGCCCGTACGGCACGCAGCGGTCACGCCCGCAAGAAACGCAGGAAGGTTCTCGCGCAGGCCAAAGGCTACCGGGGGACAAAGAAGAGCTCGTACAAGCGGGCCAAGGAGCAGGTCTGGAAGAGCGGCGTCTACGCTTACGCCGGGCGTAAACAGCGCAAAAGGGACTTCCGGGCTTTGTGGATCCAGCGGATCAACGCCGGCGCTCGCGAGCACGGGCTCTCGTACTCCCAACTCGTGCACGGTCTCAGGCTGGCCGAGATAGACCTGGACCGCAAGA
>JALZFJ010000199.1 GCA_030867425.1 Actinomycetota bacterium
CGCTTCGCCAACCAGGCAGCGTCGAAGGCGTAGAGTGCGCCGCACTCTACGTGACGCCCCCCATGGATACGGCTGGAGACCATACTTTGGGCTCTAGGTAGCCTTCTTGACCCGGGCCTTCTTGCCAACCTTCTCGCGAATGTAGTAGAGCTTCGCCCGCCGCACGGCGCCCCTCGAGACCACGTCTATTCCCGCTATCTTCGGTGAGTGCAGGGGGAAGATGCGCTCCACCGGCACCCCGAAAGAGTTCTTGCGCACGGTGAACGTCTCGCCTATGCCCGCGCCTTTGCGCTGGAGACACAGGCCCTCGAAGTTCTGGATGCGCTCTCGGTTGCCTTCGATGACCCGGTAGCGGACCCTCACAGTGTCCCCCGGCTTAAACTCGGCGATGTTAGAATTGGCGCCGTCCAGTCCTATCGTATCTTTTGTGATCACCGGCTATCTCCTCTCGTGGGTGGCACCCGGGGTCTTGGGCGTGGCGGTGCTATGTTCCGTCCCCTCCAGCGCCCCCGGCCTGGCGTCGGCCCTGTCGCAGGCCTCTCTCCCACCAGGCGCGGATCCTTACGTGATCCTCGGATAATAGCACGACCGACCCCTACTCTCCATCCCGCCGCCCGATGCTTGGCCGAGGCACCAAGCAAAGAAGCGGCAGAAGCTGTACATTGGGAGGCCCACTGCCTCACGGCAAACTAGATAATCGAGGTCCGGGAAGGTTGGGTTATATAGCGGGTTGCGCTACCGCTGGCGGAACCCACCCCTTTTGTTAATCGGGGACGCACAAAGTAACTATTCTACAGGCGGTGAGCGAAGTCTCTGACCCGCTAGCTGTAGGGAGGCAGTGGGAAGGAGCGGACTGGCAGAGGCAACAGGGCAGCCCCTTACCCTACTCTCTCTGGACGCAAGCTTTTGGTAGGGGATGTACCGAGCTTGGCCGGGTGGCATCATTCCTGTGTGCAAACGTTGTCCGGCAAGGAAAGTGAAAGGGATGGTTAGAGGTATGGAGCAGTCAACGACTCTGAAGGGCAAGAGTCTAGAATCCCCTGACGAGACTCGTCAGTTCGTCGATAAGGGGAAAGCAGACATCGTACACCTGGGTAACGTTACCGTCGGACGGTTTGTCCTTGAGCCAGGGTGGAGGTGGTCAGAGCACGTAAAGCCCATCGCAGGCACCGACAGCTGCCAGGTTCACCACGTGGGCTATGTGCTTTCCGGGCAGATGAAGGTCGTGATGGACGACGGTACGGAGGCGGAGGCCAGCGCCGGAGACGCTGCGGTCATCCCTCCCGGGCACGATGCGTGGATAGTGGGGGATGAGCCTTGTGTGTGGTTGGAGTTCGCGGGGGCCGATCGGTACGCTACGGGAGCCTCACCATGCTAATAGAGCCACAGCAAAGGGTTGAGATAGCTAGCAAAGCGGCCCGAAGACTGGTGCATGGCCACGACGGCTCCCGGAACGGCCACGCCCGCTTAAAGAAAATATCTGGCAACTGTCGTGAAGCAGGGAGGAGGGCCCCTCGGCTGTCCTTCTGTACACATCTACACTCCTCGCATGGGAGAGCTAGGAAGCCTGGACAACCTCTCCCAAAACTACTTCTGCGACCGGCTGGAGACTTCCGTTTACAACCCTTGGTCAAAGCCTCTTCCGAGAGGCTCGTAGATGCGCCTGCTCTTCCCGCCAGCGCCGGATCTCCGCGTGGTTGCCAGACAGTAGCACGGCTGGCACCTCCTCTCCATCCCAGACCGCAGGCCTTGTATACTGCGGTGGTCCTAAGACACCCTCCCGTGAAAAAGACTCCCCAACGAGGCTCTCCTGATTCCCGAGTACACCATTTACGAGCCGTATTATCGCGTCCAAGAGAGCAGCCGCCACTATCTCTCCACCCGAAAGCACGAAGTCACCCAAGGAAACTGCCTCCGTCGCTAAAGCGGTTCGCACCCGCTCGTCCATCCCACCGTATCGCCCACAGACGACCGTTATCCCCTGGCCGCTCGAGAGCCCTGCCGCGAGCTCTCGCACGTACGCCTGCTCAACCTCACGCCCACCAGGCTCCGTAACGACCACGCGCCGTTGCTCCCTCACCTCTAGCGCTGGGACCCCGTACACTTCCTCAAAAGCCCGGGCGATGACGTCGACGCGCACGACCATCCCCGCTCCACCGCCAAAGGGCATGTCGTCTATCCGACCCTTCAGCGCATACTCCCTTAGGTCGAACGTGCGCAACGAGACGGAGCCGCGCTCGATGGCGCGCCCGACCACCCCGACGCGTAAAGAAGCCTCCACTGCCTCCGGAAACACGCAGAAGACGTCTATGCTGCTCATTCGGAGAAGGTTTCGGGAGGGCGCACGACGATACGTCCTCCCTCGAGATCTACCTTCGGAACGTGCTCGAAGGTGAAGGGCACGTAAATCTCCTCGTCATATTCCTGCACCACCAAGACCTCATGTGCGGGCGTCTCGAGGATGTCGGCTATGCTTCCGACGCGCACCCCTGCCTCGTCGTAGGCTTCGAGGCCCACCAGGTCCCTGACGTAGAACTCCCCCTCCTCTGGCGTGTCCAACTCTTCTCGGCCCAATAGTAACTCCGAGCCGCGCAGCGAGCCGGCAAGGTCGCGGTCTTCGATCCCTTCGAGGTCTATAAGAAATCCCTTTGGCGTCTCGCGTGCCGCGAGTATCCGGCGCCGCTCTCCCTCCACCACGGGCTCGACGCCGCGCCTGAGGTGCCGACCCGCGCCCAAGGATTTGACCCTTACGGTGCCCCACACCCCATGCGGGGCGGAGATAACGCCTATCACCACCGGATCGCGGAGGACCTCCACTACAGCCCCTAGTCCGAGACCTCCACGTTGATGCGCTTGTTCTCCTTCACGGAGGCCGCCTTCATCACCGTGCGGATGGCCTTCACGATTCTTCCCCTCCGCCCGATGACCTTACCCATGTCGCCCTGGGCCACACGCAAGGTAAGATCCACCCTCGAATCCGTCTCCCGGCCCGAGATCTCGACCTTCTCCGGTTCGTCCACCAGAGAACGGGCGAGGAAGTAGAGCAGGCTCTCCAGCTGTTGCATCGAACGCCCTAGAGGACCCCGGAGACCTTCAGCAGCTTGCGGACCTGATCCGTCGGCTGGGCGCCCTTGGCAAGCCAATCTTTGGCCTTCTCCTCGTCGACCTGGATCTCCGACGGGTCCGTGCGCGGATTGTAGGTCCCTACCCGGTCTATAAAGTGGCCGTCGCGTGGGCTCCTGGAGTCGGCCACCACTATCCTGTAAAAGGGCGCCTTCTTCGAGCCGTGCCTGGCAAGCCTGATCTTTACCGCCACTCTTCCACCTCTCCTATCTTATGTTGAACGGCATCCGCGGCATGCGCGGCATCCTGCCACCTTTGCCCATCTGCTTCATCATCTTCTGCATCTGGTTGAACTGCTTGACGAGCTTCTGGACGTCCTGTTGGGTCATCCCGGAGCCGCGCGCTATCCTACGCGCCCGGCTCGGGTTCTGCAACAGCTTCGGGTTGCGCCGCTCCTGGACGGTCATCGAGGTCACTATCGCCTCGACCCGTCCCAGCATCCCGTCGTCTATGTCCACGCCCTGCAGCTGCTTGTTGAGGCCCGGGATCATGCCCAGGAGCCCTGAGATCGGCCCCATCTTCTTGATCATCTGCATCTGCCCTAAGAAGTCCTCGAAGTCGAACTTCCCGGCTATGAGCTTCTTGCTCTGGGCCTCGGCCTCCTGGCGGTCCAATTGGCCCTCAGCCTTCTCGATGAGAGTGAGAACGTCCCCCATTCCCAGAATCCGGCCCGCCATTCTGTCCGGGTAGAAGTAGTCGAACTCCCCCATCTTCTCGCCCTCGCTGGCGAATTTGATCGGCTTCCCCGTCACCGAGACCACCGACAAGGCCGCCCCGCCCCTAGCATCGCCATCTAGCTTCGTCAGGACCATCCCGTCGAACTCCGCGTACTCCCCGAACGCCTCGGCGACCTCGACCGCATTCTGGCCCGTCACCACGTCCAGGACCAGCAAGACCGAATGAGGCTTTATCGCCCTCCGGACGTGCTTGATCTCCTCCATCATCGGCGCGTCCACGACCTGCCGGCCTGCGGTATCCACGATTACGAAGTCGTACCCTTCGTCCCTGGCGACCTTTATCCCGCGCTTGGCGATCCCCTCTGGCGCAGGCTCCGTGCCCTCGGCATAGACAGGGACGCCCAACTCCTTGCCTATCTGCTGGAGCTGGTCTATAGCCGCCGGACGGTACGTATCGCACGCCACCAGGTACGGATTCTTGCCCATCTTGCGCACGAAAAGGGCGAGCTTGCCGGCGGTCGTTGTCTTACCGTGCCCGTTGAGGCCCGCGAGCATCACGACCGTCGGCGGGCTCGAGGCGAAGGTGAGCTTGCTCGAGGTCCCGCCCATGAGGTTCGCGAGCTCCTCGTTGACGATCTTCACGACCTGCTGGCCCGGGCTCAAGGCCTTCGATACCTCCGCGCCCGTGGCCCGTTCACGCACGTTCTTGACGAACTCTTTGACGACCCCGTAGTTCACGTCCGCCTCGAGCAGAGCGAGACGTATCTCCCGCGTGACTTTCTTGACCTGGTCCTCGCTGAGGGTGCCGCTGCCGCGCACCCCGTCCAGTGCCGCGTTGAGCCTCTCGCCTAAAGTGTCGAACATCTTAGAGCTCTCCAAACAATGCTTCCGCGAACTCTCGGGCGTCGAACGGGTGGAGGTCCCCGAGCCGTTCTCCAACCGAGATAAGCTTTATCGGTACCCCAACCTCATCGGCGATCGCTATAGCGATGCCGCCCTTCGCCGTCCCGTCGAGCTTGGTCAAGATGATCCCGGTCACCCCCACCGTCTCATGAAAGAGCTTGGCCTGCCTCAAGCCGTTCTGCCCCGTCGTCGCGTCGACCGTTAGCAAAACCTCGTGCGGCGCTTCAGGTATCTGGCGCTCTATAACCCTTTTCACCTTCTCAAGCTCCGCCATGAGGTTGATCTTAGTGTGCAGCCGCCCCGCCGTGTCTATGAGCAAAACGTCTGTCCCGTCCCCTTTAGCCTCCTCGACCGCCTCGTGTGCGACGGCCGCCGAGTCCGCGCCCCGCTCCCGAGCGACTACCTTCGCCCCCGTTTTTTCGCCCCAGCTCTGGAGCTGCTCGATCGCCGCCGCCCGAAAGGTATCTCCCGCAGCCAGCATGACCTTGCCCGGCAAGTAGTGGACGAGCTTGCCAATGTTCGTCGTCTTGCCGGTACCGTTGACCCCGACCATCAGGATCACCGTGGGCTTGTGCGTGACGTCGAGGTCTATGGGCTTGTCGAGCAGACGGGCAGCGTGCTCGATCATCAGCCCCCGAAGCTCCCTGCCGCTCGTGATGTTCCTCTCCAGGGCGTCCTGCTCGAGCTCCGCGACCAGCTTCGCCGTCGTTGGAACCCCCACGTCGGAGGTGATGAGGATCTCCTCGACCCTCTCACAGAACTCCTCGTCCTCCGCATCCCGAAACTCCGCCATGGCGGCGTTGAGCTGCCCGACGAAGGACTCCCGGCTCCTCCGCAAGCCCTGCCGTAGACGCCCAAACCAACCGCCGGGCTCCTCCTCCACGGTCTCGTCCGTCAGGGCCGGCTCCTCGTCGGAGGCCGCGCCCTCGATCGCCTCCTCCAGCGCCACGGGTTCTCCCGCCTCCTCGGGATCTTCCGTCGGAGGCTCCTCCGAGACCGTTCCCTCCAACTCGGTCTCAACTTCGTCTATCTCCGCGGTCGTCACAGACACCCCCGGCCCTGCCTCGGCCGGGGATTCTCCGGCCGTTCTTAGATCTTCGGCAAGCGTCTCGGAGCCCTGCTCCGGGGCTTCGACCGATGCCCCGGCCTCCTCCTCCGAGCCCCTGGATCTCCGGAAAAAGTTACGCCACGACCGTCCCATAACGGCTTCTCAATCTCCTGTTAAGCGTTTCGATACAACTACAGTGGCACCGGAGGCGTCCGGCGTTACCCCGTAGAGTACATCCGCCGCCGCCATGGTCCGCTTCTGGTGCGTCACGAGCAGAAACTGCCCGTTTGCTCGGTAAGAGTCTACCACAGCAAGAAATCGGGCCAAATTGAGATCGTCCAGCGCCGCCTCGGCTTCGTCGAGCATGCAGAACACCCGAGGAGAACCCCCGGACCGGGTCTCTAGCCGACCCAGAAAGATGCTAAACAAGAACGAGAGAGCCAGCAGCGACCTCTCCCCTCCCGAGAGCACCCGCAGAGGCCTCCAGCCACGCCTCCGGAGCCTGAGACCGATCTCTACCCC
>JALZFJ010000223.1 GCA_030867425.1 Actinomycetota bacterium
GGGCTACGCGCCTCATAGAAGCCAGCCACGCGCACTTGGGAGCACGAAAAAGGCCCTCCGGAGAGGAGGGTAGTTGACGTTCTCCGGCCTTATGCGAGGCCGACAGGAATAGAGGTGTCCAGGGAACCAGTACAGCTGGACTCCGGCCCCGCAGCCTATGTATCACAACCATCATACCTGTCCGCTGCACAGAGAGCCCGCTTCGCCCCGACCGGGAGGGGTAGCTCACTAGGACCGGGGCTGTCGGGGGTTTCCGGGAACACCGCTTGTCAGCAGCTGGGTGAATAGAGGCAACCCACGCAGTAGCTGGACGTAAGCTGTTCTTTCACCTGTGTCTCAAAAACGCTGGTTTATGACACATATTCGCAGAACCCCCTTGTGCAAACGTTGTCGGCAATTACGTGAATAAGGCTCCGACGCACCTTGCGCAAACGTGCCAACTAACCCCAAATACTGGCAATATACGTAGTGGAATGAACGATAAGCGCAACTCAAGCTTTGCAAACCACGCTGGCGAAGTCCGCAAGCGCGTCAGCAACCGGATCATCGGCTTCTCCGACGGCGTCTTCGCCATCGCCATAACCCTGCTTGTCTTAACCATCAATGTCCCCTCCAACCTCACCTCCTCTGAGCAGGTGAGTGGCTTCCTGCGGCAAGCGTTGCCTCAGCTCGTCGTCTACGCGGCAGCGTTTATGGTCATCAGTACCTTCTGGCTGCGCCATCACCGTATGTTTATGCTGTGCCGGGCCGTTGACGGGCGGATGCTCATCCTGAACCTGGTGTTTCTAGCCTTCGTGGCTCTGCTGCCGTTCCCTACCGATCTACTTGGCAATGTCCAATCGACTAGCACCGTTATTGCTTTTTGCACGGTTGCCGGGGCTGCTACGCTGTGCGAGTCCGGTCTATGGAGACACCTGGATAGACATCGAGAGCTACTGTTGGCCGACATACCAGGAGAACGTATCGCGGCCTTAAAGACCTGGAGGTTGTGGTCTCTTGGCGTGTTCATCATCCCCATCTTAGTATCTTTGTTCTTTCCCAGGATCGCAGTATTGCTGGTGTTAGCACTTCTTCCGCTCTTCGAACTGGTACACCACCGTCGCTTCCTCCGACATGTCCACACACTTTATCTGCTTCGCGATGACTAATAGCGCAACTCGTCACGGAGGTATGGGCTCTCTCCTCCTCTTAGAAAGTTGACTTACCGAGAATGCCGGAAACCTAGTTTCCGAGAACGACCATCGAGGGCTGGGTTTCCGGGAAGGCCCTTGTGGGCAACACAGGGAATAAATGAGCGTTGATGGCAGCGCATCATCTACTACTGATAGGCTAACGTATGAACAATGTCATGCGGACAATCGAAGGGTTGGCTCGCTGGATCACCGCAAATGGATAACGTTCGTACCGTTATAATCGCGAGCCGTATCTCGAATGTGGCGAGTACAGGAATGCGTGGGTGGCGGAGTTCCAAGAACCGATCGTCACAAGCTGACGGGCGGCCGAGACATGCACGAGACCCTGTTGCAGTCCGCGACTGATGCGGCTCGAATGCTGCGCCACAAGGAGATCTCGTCTCGCGAGCTGACCGAGATGCTGCTCGCGCGGATCGAAGCCCTCAATCCCGCGCTGAACGCTCTCGTAGAGCTCCGGCGCGAGGCTACATTGCAGGAAGCGGTCGCCGCCGATGAAGCGATCGCCTGCGGCTACAGCACCGGCCCACTGCACGGCGTACCCATGACTATCAAGGACAGCTTTAATGTCACCGAACTGCACACAACCTGGGGCAATCCCACCTTCAAGGATTTCGTAGCGGCCTGGGATGCCACGGTCGCTCGGCGGCTGCGGCAGGCTGGCTCGCTCATCGTCGGAAAGACCAACGTGGCCTTCATGTTAGGCGACTTCGGGCAGACAACCAACGAGCTCTACAGCGTCACCAAAAATCCGTGGGACACAACGTGTACGCCGGGCGGCTCCTCCGGAGGATCGGCCTCAGCACTGTCTGCTGGGATGACGTTCCTCGAATACGGATCGGACCTCGCGGGCTCTATTCGCATTCCGGCGAGCTTCTGCGGTGTCTACGGACTGAAGCCGAGTGCCGGGATCGTACCGTTGAGTGGGTTCCAGCCGCCAGGCGCCCCACCGCCTCCGAACAACATGACTTATATATCTGCGGTGGGCCCGCTCGGCCGATCCGCACGCGATCTGAGGACGGCGTTGAGCGTCACCGGCGGGCTCGAGGGCCAGGCTGCGAAGGCCTACTCCTGGGCACTGTCGCCACCACGCCACACCCGGCAGGAGGATTTTCATGTCGGCGTCGTGCTCGACCACGAATACGCTCCCGTCTCCAGCGAGGTCACTGCACTGCTGTCCAACGCTGTAGACGCACTCGCTCGAGCCGGCGCGACGGTTGTCGAAGGCTGGCCCGATGGTGTGGACCCCGTGCAACACTACGAATCGTTCGGATTCCACGTGCAGTTGTTCTTCGCCTTCCAGCAACCCGGTGAGAACTTCGCAGCGCTCCCGGAGTTCATCGACCACGAAAACCGCCGCATGGCGGCCCGTGCGGCCTGGAACCGCTACTTCAACGACACCATCGACGTGTTCTTGTGTCCGGTAAACTTCACGCCGGCCTTCCCACACGACACAGGCCCTTCGAACAACGCACGATCACGACACCCGAAGGCGAGCGGCCTTATAACGACCTGGCTTTTTGGGTGTCGCAGGCGTCGTTGCCGGGCTTACCCGCCGTGGCCGCGCCGATAGGGCGAACGCCTGGCGGACTACCCGTTGGCGCACAAATTGTGGGTCCGCTCTACGAAGACAACACTGCGATTACATTTGCTGAACTGTTCGCAGACGTGATCGGTGGATACGAACCTCCGCCCCTGTAGTGCCCTTTGTCCCCGACCGTGTGTGGGTGGCTTTCTCATTTAAGAGGATATAGAAATGCAGCTCAGCAGGTTGTTTTGTACTTCTGAAACCCGGTGGACGCTGAGGAACCGGGTGGGGGCTGGCAAATCCTCGAAGGCAACGATCGCGTCGAAATCCTTGTGCGAGTGAGTCTGCCGCTCAAGCAACGCGTCGATGCCCCAGCCGCCATCCACCCAGAGCTGGACGCCCCGTGCCACCTAGCCTCCTCTCCTCTCGACTCGGGGTAAGTGTGGGGAGCATCAGAAACCTGGGGCCCTTTGAACGTTTTCGAGGCCTCCATCGATGATCCTCGACACTGAATTTTTTGTTCGCCCTTGTAACGTTAGCGTATAATCCTGCGCGCCTGCTACTCATACTCCCCAACCGCCAACGAGAGGAAGGGGCTAAGCGATGGACCAGCCAACCGCAGAGGAGGCGCTGAAGAGGCTCGAGCCGCTGGTCGGCGAATGGACCCTCGAGGCCAAGCCGCCGGACGGGCCGCCGTGGCCGGGCGAGGCACGGGCGACGATCGAATGGCATGACTCGGGAGCACACCTGGTGGCGCGCTCGACGGTGGACATGCCCGAGGCACCCGACAGCATCTCGATCATGGGATGTGACGCCGCGAACGGGACCTACTTCCAGCTCTACTCCGACGAGCGCGGCGTCTGCCGCGTCTACGGGATGAGCATCGGAGACGGGGAGTGGAAGCTCTGGCGCGAGGGCGAACCGTTCCCGCAGCGCTTTAGCGCGACGATCAGCTATGACGGCAACACGATCGCCGGCC
>JALZFJ010000272.1 GCA_030867425.1 Actinomycetota bacterium
GTGAACATGATCGCCGAGGCCATGCAGGTGGCGGTGCTAGACGAAGCCCTCGGCGCCTGGGATGGCTCGTAGGCCCGGCACTGCCCGCACTGTGGGGTAGGAGCCCCTAGGCATAGCCCCCGCTAACTCAGGGACGAAGACCGCGCGCCTTTGCTCTTCATAGCGGGGGCGAGGGACTAGGAAGCCGATAGGCTACAGGCCAAGATCGACCGGTTGCGGACGTTGGGCGTTGGGCCTACTTTTAGGCCCAACAGTACGCAGGGTTAAGCACAACACACCTGTAGCTCAGGAGTTTGAAATGGGCCCACTCCCTCTATATCTCTGTGCTCTGGTTATGCAGCAGCCCTTAGCCTGAATTTCTCAGAAGCGCTTACAGATGAATTGAATCCTTTCGCAATGAGCCCAGATGCCAAGCGACGCCTCCCAAGCGATCTCCGGGAGTGTAGAGATGAGCGACCACACGGAGGCTTGCTCGTAGAACCCGAACAGCACTAAGATCCCCGAAGCGAAGACCAGGGTGCCGCCGATGAGCCCCACCACGACCATGGGCCGTGCAACCAGAGCGGACCGGTATATCAGGTAGCCTAGCAACAGCCCGTTCTCCAAGCCGACAAGGAAGCCCGGCCCGAGCAGAAACGGCCAATCATGGATCGCTACTAGAGACATTCCGACAGTGACGAGAGAGGTCTCGTCCGCGCTCGCAGCTCCCGCGAAGTCCTGCCGCAACGTCACGACCGAAAGGAGGCTGACGATGCCGACGACGATGACGGTGGATTCAAGGACACGAGCGGTGACATAGCCAAGCGACTGCTTCGTTCTGCCGCTTGAGGATCGAAAACAGCGTGACGGCGGTGCCGATATTGGCGATGGCAAGGATCACCTCGAGGAAGGCTCCCGACAGCACGCGGATGTCGGCGGCGGCGCCGACGATGTAGTCGGGGTTGTTGAGCACCGGGCTGTACAGGAAGAGCGCAGGAACCGAGGTGACAAAGGTAATAACGAAAAATATGCCCGAAACTAGTGCAATCTTTCTAGTTGAAGACACCTGGACTCCTTTCTTTTAGTGAGGTCAATGACAGATCTCCTTCCTCCCGCCCTGGGAAAGGCAGAGGGTAGGGGGAGAGGTAGCTGGCCCTCGACTAGAAGGAGGGCAGGTAGCGATCCTGTGCCGACACGCGACGGTTGGGGTCACGTGACGCTTACAGCATACTCAGCTAAAGGGGGTAGCGTATGCCCCATATGGGGCATCTCTTTCTAAACCATTTGGACTAGATCACAGCTGAGACAGTCATAGGTGTTGGTCCGGGGTTATGCGGCCTCTCTAGCACTGGTCCTTGCTACTTTGTCGCTACTCTGCTTGTACAGGCTTGATAGGACCGGGGGAGAGGGGTACATAACCGCTTGCCTCTTTTACCTACAAAAGGGCGAAAACGTATCTCCAGTATGTGTATTCTCGGAAACTCAGCGGCATAAAAACGGCCAGGCTGGTTGACCCCGGCCATTGCCACTTAGGAAACGCTACCCGTTTTTAGGGCGTCCGCAGCGCTAGAGATTCACACCCACGCTCCACACCCAGCTACTTCGGTTGGCCGGTATTAGCTGCTCTCGGGTTTGCATTGATAGTCTCTGCAGCGGTTACGAGACGGCTAGCAGAGGCCGAACCTATTCGCCAGACACGCTCTAGTCGCAGCCTTTGCCTTCGGCCTCGGCCCTTTCGCTAAAATAGACGGCGAACGTGGTGCAGGCCAGGCGGCTTCCACTCACGCTTGGCCCATGTGCGGGGGAGATACAGAGTTGCTGGACGCTAACACCGCCCTGTTCATCACGGCCTCGCTGGCCGTAATAGTTGCCCCGGGACCGGACAACATCTACGTCCTGACCCGCGGTGTGGCGCAGGGCCGCGAGGTGGCCCTCGCCTCGGCCTGGGGCATGTGCAGCGGGCTGCTCTTTCACACTACCCTCGCTGCTCTCGGGCTCTCGGCGATCCTAGCGCGGTCGGCGGTGGCCTTCTCTGTGGTCAAGTACGCCGGCGCCGCCTACCTAATGTACCTCGGCATCAGGGCGCTCCTGAGCAAGGAGGAGTTCGCTTCCTCGGCAGAGGAGGCGCTCCCGGCGAGACTTAGGAGCTTCTTTCTTCGGGGCTTAACCATGAACCTCCTCAACCCCAAGGTGGCAGTGTTCTTCCTGGCGTACTTACCACAGTTCGCGAGTCCTGGGACGGGCGGCGTAGCCTTACAGCTTCTGGCCCTCGGACTTATATTCGCACTCCTCAGCGTGGTCATCTTCAGTACCATCGCCCTCTTCTCAGGAATATTGGGCGATAGGTTGAGCAGAAATCCACGCTTCGCCAGCGTACTTCAGTGGCTGACCGGTTGCGTGCTGGTTAGCCTCGGGGTCCGCCTTGCCCTGTCTGGCCGACAATAGTTTCCGATTCTGTCGATGAAATAGCCCGCGAAAAGCCTGACTACGTCCGAGTCCCGGAGACACCGGAACTACCGCTACTCGTGGTGCTCGGTGGGAGCAGGAACGCCAGCGAGTTCGAATGCGTCTTTTCTCTCGTTGCATGTCCCGCAAAGACCACAATGCACTTCTCCGCCTTCATAGCAGCTCCAGGTGTCCTTCTAAGGTACGCCTAAAGCCGCTCCTATCTCCACTTTCTCAGCCTTGGTCTTGTGCACGAACGGGGCTTACAGGCAGAGCGACGGATCCACGAAGCCCTCCACGGCCTCACGCTGCATTCTGTCGAACGCTTCGATGAAACCGGGGCGGCAGTCAGGGTAGACGTAGTGGTCTCCGGCGCGTACGGCCGCTGCATCGACCTGGGCGCCCCGCGCGACGGCGACACCGTAGGCTATGGAGAGCATGATTACGTTGCGGTTGGGAACGACGGTGACGACCATGTTCTCTGCAGTGAAGTGCCCTACGGGCACCCCGAAGTCTTGATCAGTCAGGGCCGACCCTGATAGGAGCCCCCCGACACTGGAGATGTCCGCTATGTTGAACGAGGATACGAGACGCTCCGCGCAGCGCTCTGCGTAGCCGATCTCCTTCCTGTGGCGCTGGCCGTAGTTCATGGAGAGCAGGTGCAGCTCGTAACCTTCAGAGTAAAGCAGGTAGGCGAGTGTCATGGAGTCCATTCCGCCACTTACTACGGCGATCACCTTAGTAGGATTCACCGCGCTCCTTGTGTGGCGCAATGCTCCACTGCTCTAGCTCGTCGTCCTTTACCATCGCGGTTAGGGATAGCGCATCCCGTAAAGGTCACGTTTGGCTGGACAATGCAACCGGACATCGCAGATGTCGCAGGTCTTATCATCTGGCTCATGACCCGGTTGCGGAGCCGGCCAGTGGTCATTCTCCCGGCAACGCTCGATCTCTTGCACGGTATTGTGGAAGGTCCGCACCGCGACCTCGATGCGTTCAGGCGATAGGTCTACCTCTACGAGCGAGCTATCAGGCCTGGCAAGTGTCTCCTCGGCCTCGTTCAACTCTCCCAGGAAATAGAGCACGGCTTTTCCAGGGCGTTCGCTGTTTCGCTCGTGGAAGAGCTCTGCATAAACTAGTATCTGGAACTCGTAGCGGCTGTAGTCTTCGGAGCGTTGCTGCGACTCCCCTATAGTCGCTGTAGACGATTTAGAAGCCGGGCGATGTGCTTTCGGGTACACTGGTGCGGACCTTTGGCAAAGAGAGGAGTTCGAGAGTGGCCGAAGAAGCCAGGGAGAGAGCGGACAACGAGTGGGAGGGCACCCCGCTGCAGATGAGGAGTGGGTTGGACCCCTACGGGATAAAGGAGATAGTCATCGAGTTCGATACGGGCGACGAAGAGGTCCTGAAGCCCCAGATAAGCGAAGAGTTCCGCTCCTACGAGCTGCACCAAGCGGCCACCTACCTGGGGATCCTCTCACAGCAGTTGCGCGTGCACCGCAAGTAGCCCAAAACGGAGGAAGTTTATGCATGGCATCATCCGACAAAAGAACTTGCGCCGTGAATCCGGGACGAGCTACGTAGACATCAACCGCGTGTTGTTCCGCTACGCCGACGGACGGACGCTGACCTTCGTGCCCGAGGCTGGGCGTGAGAATTTCAGCGAGGACGACATGCTCCAGCTCGTCCAGGTTCTCGAGAGCGCTTCGTCTACCGCGGAGTGGTCGGAGGTCAGCGACACCTCGGGCGCGGAAGGCGGAGGATCTCCCTCGGGGTCCGTGTAGCCCTACCGACCCGGAGGGTCGTCCTCGTCCGTGTAGCGGGTGTAGCTGTCGTAGTAGTCCTCGTCCAGGCTGACCCTCTCCCCGGCCAGCTCTCTGCGCCTGAGGTCCCACAGGACCCGCAGGTCGTGGTCCAGCCTTCGAATCCGCTGGTGATCCTCGTTGGTCGCGTGGTGCGCCCCTTCGCGGGCCACGAGTTGCTCCCGCTCCTCAGAGAGTTCCTGGATCTTCTGCATCACGCTCTGCGCCATCTGGTAACCTCCCCGCTTCCTTACGTCGACACCTCCTATTCTAGCGGAAAGCTTATGTAGAACCGCTGTGTACCGGGTTTGCGTGCTCTACAATTGAAGCCAAGAGAAGGGAGAGACTTGCTCAAGAAGATCTACCATCTGGGCTACGTAGTCGAGGACATAGAAGCCGCGGCCCGCTTCTACGAGGAGCACTTCGACGCCGCTTTAGGCGAGCCGGAGGAGGTCGAGGAGCAGGGCATAGTCGCCGCGATGTTCGAGGTGGGGGAGTCCAAGATCGAGCTCGTCCAACCCACCCGCCCCGACTCACCTGTGGGCAAGTTCCTCGAGAAGAGGGGCGAAGGTCTCCACCACGTCGCCTTCCAGGTCGAAGACCTGGAAGGGACCCTGAAGGAGCTAAAGGAGAACGGCGTTGAGCTGATAGACGAGGAGCCGAGAATAGGTGTAGGCAGGACGCGCATGGCCTTCGTCCACCCCAAGGACGCCTTCGGCGTCCTGACCGAGCTCGTCGAGCTGCCTGAGAGAGACGGAGATTAGGAGAAGCGCGAGAATGGACGTCGAGAAGAAGGACGAACGCTGGACGGATTCCGGGATCGAGGTTAAACCCCTCTATCGTCCCGAGGATCTAGAAAGCTTCGACTACTCGGATAAGCTGGGCGACCCCGGGGAGTACCCGTACACCCGCGGCATCTATCCCACTATGTACCGTGGCAGGCCCTGGACCATGCGCCAGTACGCGGGCTTCGGCACCGCCAAGGAGACCAACAAGCGCTTCAAGTACCTCATCGAGGCTGGCCAGACCGGGCTCTCAGTCGCCTTCGACCTGCCGACCCAGATGGGCCGCGACTCGGACCACGAGCTCTCCTTGGGCGAGGTCGGCAAGGTTGGGGTCTCCATAGACTCCTTGCTCGACATGCGCGACCTCTTCGACGGCATCCCCTTAAAAGACGTCTCGACCTCCATGACCATCAACGCCACGGCCTCTATCCTCCTCTTGCTCTACTCCCTCGTCGCCGAGGAGCAGGGCGTGGAGGCCAAGGACGTCACCGGCACGACCCAGAACGACATTTTGAAGGAGTACCTGGCGCGCGGCACCTACATCTATCCTCCCGCGCCCTCCATGAAAATCACGACTGACATGTTCGCCTACTGTGCCAAAGAACTGCCGCGCTGGAACACGATCTCCATCTCGGGCTATCACATCCGTGAGGCGGGATCGACCGCCGTACAGGAGCTCGCTTTCACCCTCTCGAACGCCGTCGCGTACGTCGAGGCGGCCGTCGAAGCGGACCTAGACGTGGACGAGTTCGGCCCTCGTATCTCGTTCTTCTTCAACGCCCACAATGACCTCTTCCAAGAGGTCGCCAAGTACCGGGCGGCGAGGAGGATGTGGGCGAAGATCATGAAAGAGCGCTTCGGCGCAGAAGACGAGAAGAGTCTGCGCCTGCGCTTCCACACTCAGACGGCGGGTTCATCGCTCACCGCTCAGCAGGCCGAGAACAACATAGTCCGCACCACTGTGCAAGCGCTCTCCGCCGTCTTGGGCGGAACGCAGAGCCTGCACACCAACGCCTTCGACGAGGCCCTGGCTTTGCCGACCGAGAAGAGCGCCAGAATAGCTCTCAGGACGCAGCAGATCCTGGCAAACGAGGGCGGCCTAACGGAGACCGCCGACCCCTTGGCGGGCTCCTACTACGTCGAGTCCTTGACGGACGCCGTGGAGGAGGAGGCCTGGGAGTACATAAGGCGGATAGACGAGATGGGTGGCTCCGTGAAGGCGATAGAGAAGCGCTTCATGCAGCGCGAGATCGAGGAGGCCGCCTACCGTTACCAACGCGAGGTGGAGAAGGAGGAGCGCATCATCGTCGGCCTCAACCGCTACGCCGCCGATGAAGACCCAGCGATGGAGCTCCATTCTGTCGATGAGTCCATCCTTGAGAGGCAAGCCGAACGCCTAAAGGAGCTCAAAGAGAGCCGCGACAACGGAGCCGTCGAGAGATCACTCTCCGACATAACTAAGGCTGCCGAAAGGTCAGAGAACCTGCTCTATCCAATGAAGGAAGCCCTTGGAAACCTCGCGACTTTGGGCGAGGTCTCCGACGCTTTGCGCGAAGTCTTCGGGCAGTACCGCCCCTCTTCCTGATCCTACCGGGCTTTGTGTAAAACGCTTGATCAAGTTTTCTGGCGACCATCGCTGAGATCAGCAGAGAGCTCGAAGAGGAGGCCAAGAAGGGCACGCCGGTCGTGCAGCTGGCGTCCGGGGCCAGGACTTACCCCTCCAAGCGGAACATCGTCCTACTGCAGGAGCTGCAAAGGGCGAAGGGGTTAAGCGAGGCCAGCGCCGCCTTTTGAGGTCCCTTCAAAGGGACCTGGTGCACATAGCGAAGGCGCGCAGGGATGATACCTATCCTGATTGAGGGCAGGGAGCGGTACACGCTCTTGGAGGATCTAGAAGCTGTGTACCCGCGGAACTTTGAGGTGTTGGAAGCACACAACACGTGATGCCTTGCCGAGGCAGAGAGGTGCTTGGCGGAGGCCGAGCGGGTGGCATTCGCCGCGGATGCGCTGGAAGAGATAAGGGACTTGCCCGAAAGCTAAAGGGCCAAGGCCCTAAAGAGAGTAGAGGGAGACTCCGGCGCTTTTCATGCCGGGCCGAGGCTCCTGGTTCTACCACCGGGCGAACAACCGCCGAACCAGGGCCGAGAAGCTACGCCCAAATCCCCATCCCTCGCGGCGCTGCGGCACGTTCGCGTCCTGGGTCGGTATCCGGCCCTCGCTCGGAGGCGCTGGTACCTGCAAGCTCTCACCACACTGGCGACAAGACCTGTCTCGCAGGCCTGCTGCTTCCCCGCAGAGCGGGCAATAACGTCCAGCTGACTCCGCTATCCTCTCGCTCCTTCACAACCCCTTGGAGCATCATAGCATTGCAATCTCCCTTCCAAATAACCAGCTCGGCTCTTCTTTGCACCAACTCACGGACCGGGGTGTAGCGACCCTATCTTTTCCACGTCTATTGGATTACTCCTTCACCACCTATGGGTACCTGGCACCCTATCACTCGGGCTACGCGAGGCTCTACCCCTACCGCTACTACTCTGGCAGTGGTACTACTACACCTACCTTTGGGGCACCGCCGATATTAGCCATGCTGCTACCTAGAGTCCTATAAAGACCTTCTACGTGAAGTAATCGAAATTACGCCTGAAATGACATTAGGTTGCTCAGCCAGGAGTACTCTGAGCATTTCTCTTTGGCGTCCCGTTCCCGATAGGACGCGCCGGGAGCGGGATGCTGCTGTGGTAAGATGAGTGCTGGAAGCAAGGGGAAGCCGTCCCCGTTCTTAATACTTGCGGTCAGCCGGGGTTTGGCTCCGGAGGAGGTATCTGAAAATATGAGCGGTTGGTTTCGTAGGCACAAAAGCGGCAGCTTGCACAATAAGTTCGAGCGGACTCCACAGGGGCCAGCGAGTGCTGGAGAGCTTCGCGAAGGGACTCCCCAAGGCACCGCGCCTCTCGAGGTCGAGTCCGAGACGGCCGAGAATCTCGTGGACCG
Source organism: Actinomycetota bacterium (assembly GCA_030867425.1). GTDB lineage: Bacteria > Actinomycetota > Rubrobacteria > Rubrobacterales > Rubrobacteraceae > Rubrobacter_F. The sequence goes on from JALZFJ010000272.1 coordinate 8,006, forward strand.
CACACCGGAGCCAGAGGAGCCTGCCGACGGCTTCTCGGAGGCCGGCATCCGGGAGGCCTTGAGGGACGTTCGGGACCCCGAGATAGGGCGCGATCTAGTCTCCTTGAACATGGTTCGCGAGGTCCGGATCGAGGGTTCGGGCGTCACCGTGGGCGTTGCCCTCACGACGGGCGGCTGCCCGTTGAAGCACAGGATCACCACCGATATCCGCGACCGGCTCATGGAGATCGAGGGCGTAGAGAACGTCGAGGTAGACTTTGGCGTGATGACCGATACTGATCGTCAGAACCTCCTTACCTCGCTGCACGGCGGCCCCTCCGAGCTCGCCCCTGCCTTCAAGGATGAGTCAAAGACCCGCATCATCGCCGTGGTCTCCGGCAAGGGCGGCGTCGGCAAGAGCACTGTGGCTGTGAACCTGGCGGCAGCGCTCGACCGAGCCGGTCACTCGGTGGAGATCCTCGACGCCGACGTGCATGGCTCCTCAATCCCCGTGATGCTCGGATCTTTGGAGAAACCCAACGTCGTCGGCGGCGTGATCTTCCCGATAGAGTCGAAGACGGGCCTGAAGTTCATCTCGATGGGCAACTTCGTCAACGAGGGGCAGGCGATCATCTGGCGCGCCCCAATCGTCAACAAGGCCCTGACACAGCTCATGCGCGACGTCTACTGGGACGAGCCAGACTTCATCATCGTCGACCTGCCACCCGGCACCGGGGACGTAGCCCTCACGGTGGCGCAGATGATCCCCAAGGCCGAGGCTTTGGTGGTCACTACCCCACAAGCCGACGCGGCGCGGGTTGCCGTGAAGGCGGGCAAAATGGCCGTGCAGGCGCACCTCAAGGTCGTGGGCGTGGTAGAGAACATGGGCTATGCCGAGTGCCCGTGCTGCAGCGAGAAGCTCAGGATTTTCGGCGGTGACGGCGGCGATAGGGTGGCGGGCGAGCTGGACAGCCGCGTGCTCGGGCACATCCCCATCCTCCCCGATGCCACCGGCGAGCCCGGCAACGCCCTCTTCGCGGAAGGCACGGCCCCCGCGAGCGCCTTCGATGAGATCGCCCAAGCCCTCGCTCGGACGAAGGCCCGCAAGCGCATAAAGGTGCTGTAGGCGCAACGAAGCCGTTTGCCCCGGCCCAGCACCATGATCGCGCTGGGTTACTCGCGCCGAGAGAAGAGCAGTCGGTCCGTCGGGTGAGCCACGAACGGGTTCTCCTGCCGCCGTATCTCTAGCGTGCCAGGCGCGACTGTCCGGGGAAGCCGCCGAAGGAAGCCTGAAGCACCTCCACGCCGTCCTGATTGAGGAAGCAGGCGTTCGCCGTGATCCTGCGCTTCGCTTCGTCTTTTTCGATGACCGTGACAGTGCAGGTGATCGTGTCCCCGACAAAGACCGGCGCAACATACTCGAAGGACATCTCGGTGGTGAGAAAGCCGATCAATCCCCCGATGTACGTAAGCATGCTCCCGGTCAGCAGGCCGGGTATGGTGAGCCGCCCGTACCAACTTGCTTTAGCGAAGGACTCGTCCTGGTGGTAGGGGTTGTAGTCGCCGGTCACGCCGCAGAAAAGTGCGACGTCCCCGTCGGTGAAGGTGCGCCGGAAGGTGAATGAAGGTCTGACCGACGTCCATCGCGTCGAACGCCTTCTTCAACTGCCGGTTGAACTCCGGCGTTGCCTCCGGCATAGAAGCTAATAGCCGACCGCTGAATGCCGACGGCTAACCGTGTAGCACCTCTACCATGTTGCGCACGTCGTTCGCGCTGCTCTCCAAGTCGGCGAGCTCCTTGTCAGTGAGGTCGAGTTGGATGATCTCCTCGATGCCGCCCGCGCCGAGCTTTATGGGCACGCCGACGAAGAGGTCGTTTATGCCGTACTCGCCCTGCAGGTAGGTGGCGCACGGTAGGATGCGCTTCTGGTCTAAGAGGATCGCGTCGACCATCTCGACGATGGCGGCCGCGGGTGCGTAGAAGGCGCTTCCGCTCCCGAGAAGCTCGACGATCTCCCCGCCGCCCTGTCGCGTGCGCTGCACGATGGCGTCCACCCGGTCTTGGGACAGGAGCTCCGTTATCGACACCCCGTTTACAGTCGCCATGCTCGGCAGCGGCACCATGTTATCGCCGTGCCCGCCCAAGACCAGCGCGAAGACGTCGCGTACCGAGACCCCAAGTTCCTGGGCTATGAAGGTACGGTAGCGGGCGGTGTCGAGGATGCCAGCCATCCCGACCACGCGCTCGCGCGGGAAGCCGCTCGTCTCCAGCGCTACGTGGCACATAGCGTCCAGCGGGTTCGCCACGACCACAATGACGCAGTTCGGAGAGTGTTCCACCAGCTGCTCTGTTACGCTCTGGACGATCCCCTGATTCTCGTTGAGGAGGTCTTCGCGGCTCATCCCAGGCTGGCGGGGCTTGCCGCTGGTTATGACGACTACGTCCGAGCCCTCGGTCTCCTGGTAGCTGTTCGTGCCCACGAGGTTCGAGTCGAAGCGGATGATGGGACCGGACTCGAGTATGTCCAAAGCCTTGCCCTGCGGTAGTCCCTCGACGATGTCCACGAGCACCACATCAGCGAAGTTGCGCATAGCGAGGTGCAGGGCCGTCGTGCCCCCGATGTTGCCCGCCCCGACGACCGTCACCTTGAACTTTCCTGGCATAGACAGACCCTCCTCTTTCGTCCGGCGTCCTGCAACAATAATAGGGGAATCTACGCGCCTCTGCCGCGCCGTCCCCGGACTAAAATACCCCCGAACGCACCAGGATAAGCAAGGAGAGCCATTGGAGGTAAATCAGGCCATAGAGACGCGTCGCAGCGTTGGCCAGGTTAAGCAGGATCCGGTGCCCAGGGAGATCGTGGAGAAGATCCTCGAGAGCGCCGTCCACGCACCGAACCACAGGATCACCGAACCCTGGCGCTTCCACGTCTTTGCCGGCAAGGGACGTGGCGAGCTCGCCCGCGCCCGCGCCGAGGTGGCGAGGATTCTGGCCGAGGCCGAGGGCGAAGAAGAGGAGTTCGCCGCTGGCAGGATAAGCCGCGAGCGCAAAAAGGCGTTCCGGGCGCCGGTCGTGATAGTCGTTATCTCCAAAGGCGGCCGCGACGAGGTCGAGACGCTGGAGAACTACGCCGCCTGCGCCGCCGCCGTTCAGAACATGCAGCTCACTGCACACTCTTTTGGCCTCGCCACCATCTGGCGTACCGGTCACGTCGCCTATCATCCGTATATGCGCGAATTCTTCGGTTTAGAGAACGGCGACAAGATCGTCGCTCATCTCTACCTGGGCTACCCCGACGTGACAGAGCGGTCCCGCAGGCGCGAGCCCGCCTCGACGAGGACCGTCTGGCATGAGGGCTAAGACAGCTGATGCACAATCGTGATCGGGTCTAGAGACCCGCGAAGGTGGCGCTGGACGCCCTAAAGCCCGGAGAAAAACATGACTTCTATCATATACTTGAGTTACGAGTGGTTACGAGCAGGGACGACGCCTCGAAGGTAAGCGGGGTGTTCGAGGAAGGCTTCGGTGTTTGTGGATGGAAAAGTCAGTCCACATTGACTTTCCGCCCGGCAAACGTATGGGTTAGGTTTAACGCCCTTTCTGAGGGCGAGAGGGCTAAGGTGCAGCTATTTAGACCATAAATGGTCTTTCAATACCGTTTCCAAAATACGAAACAGCCTGAGCTTAGGTTCCGCGCCCTGCCGACCGCCGATGCGCAAACGGTGCGCTTCGAGCTGACACCTGTGGAGCAGAAAGTCAGGAGTCAGATAGTTTAGACCTTAGGATGTGTAGTGTGGAGGTGCTTACGGGAGTACAAAATAAGATAGCTTCCCCACTACAATCCAAGAAGCACAGAATCAAGAGAGCTGGGTCTTCTTGTACCCTGCTCTCATCTTGCGGCAAGCCTTTCTGAGGTGGTGGGATAGCTCAACGTAGTAGAGCACATGACTGAAAATCGTGGTGTCCCCAGTTCGAGTCCGGGTCCCGCCACTTAAAAAATACCTGCAAAGAAGAGCATCTTCCTAAAAGATGGGGGGTGCAGCATGAAAATAGGGCTGGGATGCCCAAGCCCAGCCCTATTTTGGTCTATCTGACATGCGCAATCTAGGGGCTAGCGTGACC
>JALZFJ010000295.1 GCA_030867425.1 Actinomycetota bacterium
TTGCGGCGGCGCGAGGAAGCAGCGAGTCGCTCAAGGCCATAGAAGATGGCGAGGCCCAAAAGCGCTATCAGGTAGATGTGGTTCTGCAGGAAGTCCAGTCCCCTGCCCTCATCCAGCGCCTCGGCGAGTGTCTCTTGGCCCTCGGCGAGTTCGGGAAGGAGGTGGACGAAGACGTAGGACACCGAGATGCCCCCAAAGATCGAGAGCCAGATGCTACGGGGGGTGACGTTGAGGAAGCGCAACCTGTTGGAGAACAGGTGTACGATGACCAAGCCAAATACGGCTAGCAGTGAGACGACCGTGACAACCGACATTGTCCCTAGGTATCCCCTGCTAGATCATCTCCAAACCGACCTACGAGTTGCCGAGAAAGCATCTTGTCGGCAATTCGGTGAATAAAGGCAAATAAGTGAACTAGTTACGTACGAATTAGCACATAAAAGTTACAATTAAATCGAGGTCGAATTTAGAAACAACAGCTGGGAGAGGAGCTTAAGAAGTATGCTTCACAAGCTTATTCAAAGTATCATCAAGAAAGACACTACCGAGCAGTTAGACAACTCGTTCGATGGGATCGTGCGGGCGATCTCCTTGCGCTCGGCTCAAGGACTAGGCACGGACGATACCCTAAGTGAAATGCTCGCCCAGATTACCGTGGAGAGGAACAATCGCCCGGCGAGTAGCTGAGCACTCGCAACCCCCTCTAGGAAGGTTGAACAACGCCGACGAATTAGAAGGCCGTAGCCCCTACACGATGAGCCCGGACCCCATCTCTTTTTGTTCCTGTTACTTGGCTCTTCGAGTTTCCGAGAATCGCCGTTGGCGGCAACCCGCGTAGCCTCGGTCCTAACACGTAAGCATCCGAAAGGGTACACAAGGACTTCCGAGAACACCCCTTGTCGGAAGCTGAGTGAATAAGGCAAGACGTTTCACAGTTTCAGCTACAGGTGAAAAATGTGTGTCGTCGCTTCTTTAAAGAGTGGGTCGTGCCAACGATGGAGGTGATCTCTAAATGGCTGCGGTAGATGAATTTGACCAAGTACTTGAGCAATATCATTTAGGCGCGGGTGAATTCGTCAAAGGAAACCCTGAGCCCGTCAAGAAGCTGTTCTCTCATCGAGAAGACGTAACCCTCGCTAACCCCCAGGGCCCTGCCGTGCGTGGATGGGAGCAGGTTGCCCAGACTATGGAGCGTGCCGCCTCGCAACGGCGAGATGGCGAGGCCACTAGCTTTGAGATCGTGGCGAAATATGTGACTCCTGAGCTTGCCTACATTGTGGAGGTAGAGCGGTTCAAGGCCAAGGTAGGCGCAAGAGAGGAGCTCACCCCGTTTGCTCTCCGGGCTACGATGATCTTTAGACCAGAAGACGGTACCTGGAAGGTTGTACATCGGCATGCGGACCCTATTACCACGTCTCAGCCAGCCGAATCGGTAATACAGCAATAGACCTACTCTTAGGGGGTTTCCGGGAACGCTCATTGTCAGCAGTAGTGTAAGCAGTAGAGACGACACGAGGTGAAACTACGTGAACTCTAGCGAACACGACAGATCCCCGAAGTACCTGCAAATTAGCGACTTTTGCTGATACCTATAGGGCTCTGAGGAATAGCTCCGCGCGGATTATCATTCCGCTGCTCTAACCGACTGAGCTACACCGCCATGCCGTTGTCTAGGACCGAGGGCGTTCCACCATCGGCCTCAGAGCCCCCGACCGGACTTGAACCGGTGACCCCTTCCTTACCATGGAAGTGCTCTACCGACTGAGCTACAGGGGCATATTCTTATCGTGGGGGCGGGAGGATTCGAACCTCCGTAGGCTATGCCGGCAGGTTTACAGCCTGCTCCCTTTGGCCGCTCGGGCACACCCCCGCGTGCGTCCCAAAGCGCGGAGATATGGTAGCAAACGCGGGCGACTTTTCAACGAGCACCCCGAGAGCCTGAGGGGGGACTCGAACCCCCAACCTGCCGCTTACAAGGCGGCTGCTCTGCCATTGAGCTACCCAGGCATAGCAAGCTGTCAGGTATCAGCTTCTTGGCTCCGGCTCGCCACGAGCACTCGCGAACTGGCCAAGCATTATTTTAACAGCTAGCATCTCTGTCACGCCTTCGAGGTCACGAGCGAACTGTACTGGGGCCAGAGCTCTCGCTGAATTATGGCCGAACGCTAATTGCTACAATCTAGCGGCCTTTCGCCCTACGCCGGACCTCTTCCAGAGAGCGCCGGACCTCCGGCGAGAGCCGGTCGGAGACTCGGGCGCGGAAGGGGGCATCGGGGGTGCGTGTGAGGGCGGGGAGCTCGGCGAGAAGTTCCTCGAACTCGCGTGGAGTCGAGCGGACTGCGCCGCGGGCGAGGACGGTGCGCTGGAGGGCGAAGTCCGCCGTGCAGACGGCGAAGGAGCCATCCGAGGAGCTGGCCACGAGGTGTTCTATAACGTCGTCAGCGGACTCTTTGGGGGCGCTGTAGACGACGCGCAACGCTCCCCCGGCCCTGAGCTCGGTTCGCCCCGGCTCCGGGCTCCTCGAGGCGTCAAAGACGACTACGATCTCCTGCCCCGTCCAACCCGCCGCTTTGAGGGCGTCGTTGATGAGGAGCTCCCTGGAGGCGCCGAGCCCTCCAGTGGAACGCGTCGCGTAACGCTCTAAAGCACCGATGAGATTGTAACCGTCCAGGATCAGGCACCGCGTCATCAGCTACGCTGCCGCCTCACCTCGAAGAGCAAGAGTGCCGCCACCACCGAGACGTTCAAGGAGGAGACTGCCCCGCGCATCGGGATGGAGACCGCGTCGTCGCACCCCTCACGCACGAGCCGCCTCAACCCTCGCCCCTCGCTCCCCAACACGAAGGCTATCGACCCCGAAAGATCCAGCGCTGTGTACGTAGAATCTGCCCCACCCTCGGCAGCGTATGCCCACACACCGGCGTCCTTCATCTTCTTCAAAGCCCACCGAAGGTTCGTCTCGCGCGCCACTCTTACGTGCTCGCTCGCTCCCGCGCTCGCCTTCACCGCCGCTGCCGTTACGCCCACAGCCCGGTCTTTCGGGATCACTACACCACTAGCCCCGGCTCCGTCTGCTGTCCGCAGCACGGCACCAAGATTCCGCGGGTCCGTAACCCCGTCGAGTACGACGACGAGCGGGTCAGGCATGGCGAGGATCTCCTCAAGCCCCGAGTAAGGGTAAGGCTCCACCCGGGCAACGACGCCCTGATGGACCGTGCCGGGGGCCAGATCCTCCACGCGTTGCCGCGGAACGCGCTTCAGACGCGCGCCACGGGTGGTCGCTAAAGAAGCGATCTCTCCGTTTCCCACCGAATCTAGGACCTCGCGAACCTCCCGGCGCTTGCTCCGCAAAGCCTCGACCACCGGGCGGATGCCGTAGACGATCTCACCTTTCGAGGCCGCCTCAGGCACGCTCTTCCAGCTCGTAGCCGACTTGTATCTCTCGGCCGAGGTGCCGGAGGTACTCGTGCATGAACGCCGTCCGGCGCCACGCCGCGGCCCGGCCGACCACCGTGTTCATCGTGTCGGCGAGGCGGAAGAGCTTGAGGTAGAAGTGGTCCAGCACGTTGGCCTCCTCATCGGGGGTACGCATGACAGGGAACGGCTCGCGCGAATCGTACAACGCCCGCCCCATCGCCTCTCCCAGCGCTAGCCACCGGGCAATTCCTATGGCGCCCAAAGCGTCTAGGCGGTCGGCGTCTTGCACCACCATGGCCTCTCACGTCTCCGGTGCAACCTGGGCTGAGAAGCTATGAGCTTCGATCGCATGCTCGATATACGGCACCAGATCGGCGGGGTATGCAGAACCGCGCAGAAAACCGCACGCAGCTTGGGCGGCCACCGCGGAAGCGGCGCGCCGTAGCGGAGAGTCTTTCGGGATCGTCGCGCAATCGTGAAGCCATGCGGCGGGTAGGACAATCTCCAGCCACGCGTTCTCCGAAGCTGCAAGCCGTTTGGCGTTGGCCACAACGCGGCGGACGTGAGCAAGGTCGTGCGCGGCACCGGCCCGAGAGGAACGTCGCGCGAGGATTCGTTCGAAACGCGGTTCCCAGAGCGACCAATCAAGGAGTCGAGGGATGCGTGTTCCTCGCCGATGATCGAGTACCAAAATGTCGTTACCGCCGGCTCAGGATGGGGCCTTCGGGGGTGTCCTCAACAATCCAGCCCTCCGCGTTCAACTCGTCGCGCAGCCGGTCAGCCGATGCCCAGTCCTTATTCAGCCGAGCTTCGTCTCGCCGACGAGCCTTCTCCATGACTGCGTCCGGTACGCTGAAGAGCCTTACTCCTACAGAATCCGTTACACCGATAGTGTCTGTAACCTCGCGCCTGATACGCACGCCTCCTGCATCCTCAATGATTTCTTCCGCGAGGCCGAACGCGAAGATGCTCATGACTTCACGCAGCGTCCCGGCCAGAGAAGAGAACTTCCCGGCCGCTGCGGGACGGTCGGAGATCTCACGGCCAGCCCTCCCGGCGACCTCGAAGACAGCCGCGATGGCTTCCGGGGTGTTGAGGTCTTCCTGCATCGCCGCGTCGAAGCGCTCTCGCAACTCGGCGGCGAGGCTTGCATCGACCTCCGATGAACTCTTCGAGTCGGATATCTGACGGTAGAGCCTGAGGAGGCGCTCGTAAGAGCGCCTTTTCTCTTCCAGGATCTCCTCGGAGTAATCTATGGGCTGCGAGTAGTGGCTCTGCAAAAGCCACATCCTCAAGGCGTCGCTTCCGTGAAGGCTTACGGCCCTCTCCACGTCGAGGATGTTGCCAATAGACTTGGCCATCTTGTTGCTAGACTGGCCCGCTACGGCGAGGTTGACCATTCCGTGGTGAGCCCAGGCACGGACGAAGGTGCGCTCCGGGTGGGCCCCGTCGCTCTGGGCGAGCTCGTTCTCGTGGTGCGGGAAGCGCAGGTCTGTGCCGCCGCCGTGGATGTCTGCTCCCTCGGGCAGGTGCTTCTCCACCATCGCCGAGCACTCGATGTGCCAGCCCGGCCGTCCCGGCACCCACGGGCTCTCCCAGGAGGGCTCGCCAAGCTTGGACGCTTTCCAGAGCGCGAAGTCCAGGGGGCTCTTCTTGAGCTCGGTCGCACCCTTCTCGGTCTCACGCATCTCTTCGGGGCGCTGTCTGCTCAAACGGCCGTAGGGTGGGTAGCTCTCGACGGAGTAGTAGACGTCGCCGTTGGGGGCCTCGTAGGCGTGGCCCGATTCAATCAGCTCCTCGATGAGCGAGATCATCTCCGGTATGTGCTCGGTGGCCCGCGGCTCGACGTCCGGGAGGTTTACCCCGAGGAGCTTTAGCCGCTCGTGGAAGGAATCCATGTAGCGGCGCACGACCTCCTCCCAAGGTACGCCCTCTTCGTTGGCTTTGACGATGACCTTGTCGTCGATGTCCGTTATGTTCTGGACAAAAGTAACCTCGTAGCCCTTGCTCCTCAGGTACCGCACAACCACGTCCCAGAACAGCGGCGCCCGGGCGTTACCGATGTGGATGTGATCGTAGACCGTGGGACCGCAGACGTAGACCCCGATCTTACCGTCCTGCCCAACCTCTACCATACGACCGCTCAACGTATCCCGTACTAGCACGCCCATATCCTTAGTCTAGCCTCTCTCGCCCTTTCTATCCGGGCTCGAGCCTCTCGGGCACCAAGCACCGCGAACAGGTATGCCATCTCCGGTCCCTTATCCCGACCCGTAAGCGCGAGCCTTAGAGGGTGCAAGAGATCGCGGGTTTTGAGCCCCTTCTGCTTCGCCCAGGCTCGCAGTCCCCGTACGAGTTCGCGAGCGTCCTCCAGGTCTTCGATACCTTGGCCTTCGAGAACTCGCTCGACGTGGGCGTAAACCTCTGTACTTGACTCCGGCAGTTCGTGGATGAAGGCCAAAGGGTCGACCGGGTCCGTGATCCCGCGAACCAGCCGGGGCGCGTCGGAGAGAAGGCGCGTCTCGTTCTGGACGGCTTTTACCGTAAGGAGCTCTCTTCCTTCGGGCAGGGGCTCTTCGAGAAAAGGCTCCAGGCGCCAAAGTAGCTTCTCCGCGGGCAGCGCACGGATGTACCGAGCGTTGACGAAGAGGAGACGGCCGGCGTCGAAGGTAGCGGGGCTCGCGCCGAGGCGCGAAGGGTCCCATTCTCGCACGAGCTCGTCGAGGCTGGCGAACTCCTCCTTGCCCTCTGGGTGCGACCAGCCAAGCAGGGCGAGGTAGCTCACCAGCGCCTCGGGCAGGTAGCCCTCCCTTTTGTACTCCGCAACACTTTGGGCGCCGTGGCGTTTGGAAAGCTTCTTACCGTCGGGGCCCAGGATCAGGCCGAGGTGGAGAAACTCGGGCTCTTCTTCACCCAAGGCCCGATAAAGGAGTGCCTGCCGGGCGGTGTTCGGGAGGTGCTCTTCACCTCGGATAACGTGAGTTATGCCCATAGCCGCGTCGTCGACCACCGCTGCGAAGTTGTAGGCGGGAGTGCCGTCGGATTTGCGTACAACGAAATCCTCGACGTGGGAGAAACGGATCTCACCCCGCAG
>JALZFJ010000299.1 GCA_030867425.1 Actinomycetota bacterium
GCGGTAGCCAAGTACGGAGGGACGGTCGCAAGGTTGCTGGGCGATGCAGTACTTGCGTTCTTCGGCGCGCCGGTTGCCCACGAGGACGACGCCGAACGAGCGGTGCGAGCAGGATTGGATATTCAGGCAAAGGCAAAAGAATACGCAGAGCAGATCAAGCGAAACTACGGGGTCGACTTTGAGGTGCGTGTCGGCATTAACACAGGGCTTGCGGTGCTTGCCTCTGTCGGCGACGAGATCAAGACAGAATACACGGCGATGGGTGACACGACGAATCTTGCTGCCCGTATGCAAAGCGCGGCCAGGCCTGGCAGTGTACTGATCAGTGCAGATACCTATCACCTAGTGAAGGAGCTCTTCGATCTCAATGCGCGTGGGGCTATCGAGGTCAAGGGCAAATCAGCGCCTATCGAGACCTATGAAGTGCTGGCACCGAAGGCCGTGCCGGGCAAGGTGCGCGGACTGGAGGGGGTGAGCTCGCCGCTGGTTGGGCGCGCTGGCGAGTTTCAACTCGTGCGCGAGAAGCTGGAGGAGGTGCACCAGGGGCAGGGAGCGTTTGTGGCGGTGGTTGGTGAAGCGGGGCTGGGCAAGTCGCGTCTCATTGCAGAAGTTAGGAAGCTGGCGACGGCTGACCCGCAGCACCCCATTGCCTGGTTCGAGGGGCGGGCGCTCTCCTACGGGCAGGCCACCGCGTATTACCCCTGGCGGCAAGTTATCCGCGAGGCTATCGGCACCAAGGAAGGTGAGGCACCTGAAAGGGTGCGCGAGCACCTACGGCTGGCCCGTGATCGACACCGGCTACCGGAGGATGGGCTGCCGTTTCTTGAGGCCTTGCTCGGGGTGGAGAGCGAAGCAAGTTTGCGCCTAGTACAAGACCTGGAGGGCGACGCCCTACGCCAGCGCCTCACCAAGGCGACGCGCAGCTATATCGGCAAGCTGGCGCAGATGGCGTCTGCGGTCCTCGTCTTCGACGATCTGCATTGGGCAGACGAGGCATCGGTTGAACTGCTACTGAACGTAGCCGAGCTCGTAAGGAGTACACCGCTGCTCGTTATCTGCCTCATGCGACCCGACAAAGACGCACCGTGCTGGTCGGCCATCGAGAGCGTGCGCGGCAAACTGAGTCCACGCTACACTGAGATCGTACTCGAACCACTCGACACCGACCATTCACGCGAGCTTTTGAGGAACCTGCTCTACATCGAGGACCTGCCCACCAGTGTGCGTGACCTGATCTTGCAGAAGGCGGAGGGTAATCCGTTCTTTGTCGAAGAAGTGATCCGCACCCTGATCGATTCCCGGCACATCGTCCGGGAGAATAACCACTGGCGCGCCACGCGCAAGATCGCGAACGTGGAGATTCCGGACACTCTCGCCGGTTTGCTGAGCGCGCGTATTGACCGTCTACCCGACGATACCAAAAAGGTGACACAGACCGGCGCGGTTCTGGGAAGGATATTTGCGTACCGTGCGCTCCTTGCGGTTTGTGCAGAGGCGCCGCCGAATGAACGGGTCGAGGATGTCAAGCCTCATCTTGATACCCTGACCTACGAGGAGCTGGTGCGCGAGCGGGCACGTGATCCGGAGCTCGAGTACATCTTCAAGCATGCGCTGACTCAGGAAGCTGCCTACGAGCTGCTATTGATCAGGCGGCGCAAGGAGCTTCATCGCCGCGCAGGCGCGGTTCTGGAGCGCCTCTATGAGCGGCGGGCGGAGGATCTAGCACCGATGCTCGCACACCACTTCTGGCTGGGCGAGGACTGGACGCGGGCTGCCAATTACTCCATGCGGGCCGGCGCGCAGGCTGTGAAGGTGTACGCGCTGAGCGAAGCCCTTGAGCACTATGAGCGTACGTGTCAGGCATTGGACAAAACGCCCGACACACCCCCTGAGAAACGTATCGATGCGATTCTCGCGTGGACCGAGGTCGCGTACAAACTAAAGCTCTATCCGGAGGCTCTAACATGGTTGACGCGTGCAGAACAGATTGCGCGCGAACAGGGTGATAAGCCGCGTCTCGCACTCTCCTTGCATTGGATCGGAGCCGTACATCTCGCTAAGGGCTCTGCGTCGCGCGCGATGCCGGCGTTAGCCGAAAATGCCCGACTCGCAGACGAGATCGGCGACGAACGGTTGAGCGTACTTCCGCGTTTCTTTACTGCGGTGTCGATGGCAGATAGCGACCCGCGCAGCGCGGTACCACAACTGGAGCACGTGATCGAGCTGGCTCGCGCACTTCGAGCCAAAGACATAGAGGCACACACGCTAGCCATGAAGGCTTTGGCCCACGGGCGGATCGGCGAATTTGCGCAGGCACAAGAGGACCTGCAGCGCGCGGTCGAATTGGCGACTCGCAGCAACTCAGCGGTGAAGGAAGCCGAAGTCGACTTCCTTTCCTCGCTTGTGTACTTCGACATGGGCGATCTGCAGCGTGGACTGGAGCACAGCCAGCGCGGCGCGGAGAAAGCCCGAGCGGCGAATGCGATGGAATGTGCCGTTTTCGGTTATTGCTACGTGGGCTTTGGAAATTTGCGCACGCAAGACTGGACGAAAGCGCTCGCGGCGTTTGAGGAAGCCCTCCGGCTCTCGGAATTTTCGGGTTTTGAGCACGTGAATAATCAGGTACGAGCGGGAATCGCCGTCGCGCAATTTTTCAGCGGGCGTGCTCAAGCGGTCGACGACATGAAAAAGGCGCTGACCAACGCTCGGGCTCTTGGTGATGACTACACAGCTGCTTTTCTCTCGCAGTACCTCGGTGAAGCGCACACTCGGTTGGGCGAGTTCGAGCAGGCAGGAAGTTACCTTAATACTGCCCTGGAGCACTATCGCCGCAACAACATGCGCCCTTACCTAGCCCGCGCCCTAGGATCACTGGCGCAGTTCTACGAGAAGCAAGGGCGTGGTTCAGACGCAGAACACGCTCGCACAGAGGCCCAGGTATTGATACAGGAACTGCAGCTCCGGGACAACGCTCAGCTCGCCCTTGAGCATCCTCCGCCTGTGCATTCCATCGATCATCGAGGAGAGATGGCCAGAGAGACTGACACCTGAACTAAGTACATGGTGACCGATCTGGGTCTCGGTAAAGATAAAGTCCGTATGCAATCTAGAAGCCCCTCCATATTGCCCAGTGGAGAACTAGTCCTGGAGTTTGTAACAATGCGCTGTACTATCATCAGTGTTGACACTGATACCAACCGGGCCGGTAGTTGATAGAGAAGTACATCAGGCACTTATTCTCAACCACCGCCTACATAAAGAGTCTCTTTTAGCAGGTTCACTAGTGTTAGCTGGAGTTAGAAATCGGCCTAGGTAAGCCTTTTTGCGTCCGCCCCTGTTCACCGGGGTTAACCGTGTCTACTGTAAAACTACTGTAAAACTACTGTAGAGCCGCTGTAGGGACTTCATTTAGACGCGCTCGGCAGGACTCGAACCTGCGACCTTCTCTGTTCGTAGTTAGATCACGTACGTTCTAACCTATCCTAGCAGGTCGGGAATTCTAGCTTGTTTATGTGCTTTCAAGGGTTATCGGAGAGTTTCTTTATTCGTTGCATACTAGCCTGTACTAGCCTAGTTGCAGTACGGTTGCAGTAAAGTTAACGAGAT
>JALZFJ010000303.1 GCA_030867425.1 Actinomycetota bacterium
CCTCTAAGCTTCCGAGAAGACTAGTCCTCTCGGAAGTTGGGTAAATATAGGTGACGTGTCCCTAGCGCGACTAAGCGTAAGACCGTCACAGAGAGATAGATGCGCCAGGCGCAACTTCGTGCAAAGATAGAAGCGGTGGATACGTGGGCAGTGCTGATGCAGGAATATTGAGTACCAATGAACTCACGAGACAAAGCTGGAGAAGATCACCAAACTGGGAGCCGTCCTGCGATACGACGTAGGACCAAGCCGGGTCGAGTACTCCTGGGTTGGGTAGTTACCTACACTCTAGTCCTTGCCGCCCTTGCCTTAGCAGGCAACGAAGAAGCACGATGGGCTTTGTGGTTACCGGGGGGTGTCCTGGCAGGTTATGGTTTGGGGTACTTTGCTTCCCGATCTCCTGGGCGGTGGGGTGAGATGATAGCCAACCTCTTTTTCTTTGCGTCACTAGGGGTGCTAATGATCATGGCGGTCTTTATTGTTGTGTCGAGGCCAGCGGAAACCCCGAACCATTGGTGGTTAGGGATCTTAGGGTTCATCTCCGGTGCGTTAGCCGCGAGCTACATCAGACTCAAGTACTACTCCCCACAGCGTTAACGTTGCGCTTGGCTAGTAGGTGGCCTACAACGCAGCAACGAGTTGATACCGAAACAGGAGCAAAACCCTCCGATTCGGCAGAAGCGGGGTCGTGTAGAAACCGGAGGGGGCTCAAGACGAGCAAAGGCGCCACGAGGATCCCGCTACTACTCCGTTCGCCAGGTTCGGGGACTTGGTCAGGAAGTTGGTCTCCGTTCCGAAGGAGGCGCTGGACGAGATGCGGGACGAGGACGAGAAGAAGAAGATTCATGCAGGATTGTAGATATGGGTTTCCGAGAAGACGTCTTGGCGGCAATTCGGTGAATAAGGGAGGGCCGGCGAGGTACGGGAACACCTAAGGGTTAACAAGCCCTGGGTGGCCAGTACCGGAGTACCGGGCGGTGCGGCTCCGATTATCCCGGGGGCACGAAGAGTCGCCCATAGCTCTCCGCGGCCTACCCTCCGGGCGAGAGCGATACCGCCACCGCAACGGGATCTCCGCCCGTGCTCCCTAGCCTAGCGAGCGTGGCGCCAAAGGCCAGGGGTGTACTGCACTCCCACTGCAATGAGCTTTTGCTAAGATCTTCCATCGTCCCCGAGACCCATATTCGCACCGTCATCGGCTATTTGGCATCGGGTTGTGGTCCCGAAGGTCGCGGGTTCGAGCCCCGTCGGTCACCCCAAGTTGGAAGTTCCGCCAAGGCGGTAAGGAAGACCCCAAAGTGAGAGGCACGGCGGGTGTGCCGAGCGTCTCTCTACTGCGATCGTACTGCAATTCGGCCTTTGTCAGGCCGTCTCCACTTGCCTAGCAGCACCGGCAGAATCATCCTTGCTGGCAGCTTTGCGGACTTCTAATCCGCGGCTCGCAGGTTCGAATCCTGCCGAGCGCGCTTATCAATTCCGCGTAAGTAAGCCAAATACACCAGATGTAGAGTAGACCCGGTCCGGTTGCTGAGACATTTCTACAGCAGTTATACAGTAGTTTGTTATCGCAGGGCAGCATCCATAGCGACGGCGGCCTGATCTCCCATGTCCGGCAGCACATGAGAGTAGACGTTGAGCGTCAAGCTCACGTCGCCGTGACCAAACAGCTCCTGTACGTCAGCTCAGGTGAACCACCCCTCGGCGTCTGGTTCGCGGCCGGTCGCCATACGCGGATGGTATTGCTGGGCGAAGATCTGACCGACGAGTTCTCTCCGGCTGCGCACTCCGACCTTGTCGAAGATGCCCTTGAAGTGATCGCGCACGGTGTTGGACGTGATGTGCAGCTCCTCGGAGACTTCGGCCGTGGACAGCCCACGCAAGACTAGCTGCGTTATCTGACCCTCGCGCTTGGTTAGGCCGTAGGCATCGACGATCAGAGGCGCGATCTCCGACGGACGAGCCTCCTGGAAGATCACGGCTATCCGTCCCTCGGTGTCCGAAGCCCGTAGCCTAGAGGCGTGCAGCACCACCCACCGTCCGGAGGTGGTCCTGAGGCGTGTCCTCGGCATCAGGTCGGGTGGCGTGTGGCCACCACGCTCAAGCGCCAGCAACCGAGCGGCGACAGTGTAGACCGCTCCCGGCAGCTCGAGCGAACCAGGCCAATCGCTCTTTGCCACCTCCGCGAGCCACCCCTCGGCCGCGGGCGTGACCGCGGCCAGCGAAAGATCATCCCCGAGCAACACTAACCCAGGCCCTTCCGGCGGCAAGGAGGTCACTTGCCCATCGCCGATCAGCAAGGCGGTGCGCAAACCCTCGGCGAAATGGGGGGCGAGCTTCGCCAAGAAGGTCGCCTCGGCAGGCGTGAAGTTGGGGCTAGAGCGCTCACGGTGCAAGCACATGAAGCCCCAGCACTTGGATCCCACGACAAGGGCCGCTCTCAACTCGTCTCCCAGATCCATCGGGGCGAGGATCTCCTGATAGCGTGGGCTAAGGTCTAGCTCACCCTTGGTCGCTACGCCCAAGCTGTCCACCGGCGAGTGTCCCCTCGCCAAGCGGGCGAACTTTACCGAATCGTCCCTCAGGAACTCGTTCTCGAGGAACTGGGACGTAGCCCGCGCCAGGACGTCGTCGACTACGGCACTGGTGAAGAGCAACGTCGCCGGGTCGGCGGTAGCGAAGAACGAAACGTCCACCGGGATCGCTTTGCGGAGACGTTTTACAGCCTCGACTCTAAACGTCCTCGAGTCCAGCCCGGAGTGGCAGAGGCGGACAATCTCTTGCCTGATGCGCTCCGCCGACCTGCCACCGCTCATGGTGCGGGGCATTATACAAGTAGGCGGAGTTTCAAAGAATCCCACAAATGTGGGATTACTTTCGCTCATCGCCTGTACTATCGTCCAAAGGACGAGATTCAGGCAACTGCAAAGGAGGTCTAAAGCGATGTCGGCAGAAGAGAACAAGTCGCTGGTGCGCCGTTTCGTGGAGGAGTTCTGGAACGAAGGAAACACGGCAGCTGCGGACGAACTAATGGCGCCCGATGCCGAGATCCACATGCCCACGGGAGAGATGGTCAATCTTGATGGGCTAAAGGGTTTCGCTAGTATGTTTCGCGGATCATTCCCCGACTGGCATTCCACCGCTGAGGAGCTGATCGCGGAAGGAGATAAGGTGGCCGAGCGGTGGACCGGTCGGGGCACGCACCTAGGTGAGCTGCAGGGCATCCCGCCCACCGGCAAGCGTGTCGAGGTGCCGGGCAGTGTCTTCTACAGGGTCGTCGACGGTAAGATCGTGGAGTTCCGGGGTCTGTTTAACATGATGAGCCTGATGCAGCAGCTTGGCGCGATACCGTCACCGCAGCAAGCCGAGGCTTGATACACCCTGCAAAGGGTGACAGGGATACGGCCGATGGACAACGGCAGACTCGGCTGGTCAACTGTAGCCTTAGGAAAGCACGTCGTACATAGCGCCAGCAGCCGCGTCTCCTAACCCTGGGATCACGTGGGAGTAGGTGTCCAAGGTTATCGTGACGCTCGCGTGTCCTAGAACATCCGAGACGATCTTCGGGTGCACGCCCCTGGAGAGCAAGAGCGTGGCGCAGGTGTGTCTTAGATCATGGAACCGTATGCTTGGCAGGCCCGCCCGCTTGAGGAGGGGTTTGAAGGAGCGGTGGTTGAGGTTAGCGTAATTGACCAGGGTGCCCACCGTAGTGGGAAATACGAGCCCCCAGTCCTTCCACACGCTACCCGACATCTGACGGTCTTCGTCCTGGCGCTTCCGGTGCCTTTTCAGGGCTTCCACAGCCGTCGTCGTGAGCTTCACAGAACAACGGCGAGACCTGGGGGTCTTGGGCTCGGTGAGAGTAGCCGGAGCGCCTTTGGGAAAACCTAGTGTTTGCAGCGTGCGCCGGACTTGCAACACGCCGTATTCGCGGTCTACGTTCTCCCATGAGAGGCCCATATTCGTCATGGTCGCCCTGTTCTTCGGAGTTGTAATGCTGGGCTTCGCATGCGATTCCTTCTTCATCAAACCGACTCTGGCCAACGCATCTTCTGGCGAAGAAAGGCTTCGCTCCTTCGCTGAAAATGTGCGAAAGCGGGCAGCCGTAATCATTCCCATCGTCATAGCGGTCATAGCGGTGATCGTAGAGTTACGAAAGTAGAGCTGAGTTGCCGACCGCTACGGGATCCTTAAGCAGGCGTCTCGCGCCGCCGCTCGCGGTAGCGCCTAGAGCGCACCCTCGCGCCGCACTTGGCTGGGTCGCACCAAGTGGCCGAGTGGTTCTTGGTGCGGTCATAGAGTGCCCAATGGCACTCGGCGCAGGCCTTGAGGCGAGGCCAGGTGCCGTTCTCCTGCGCTGCGAACACGGCCGAGAGCAGCCGACTGATCGCCCGGTCCGACCCCTCGCCGACGGGGGCCAAGGTGACCCGCCCGGCGTCTCCAGCCCTGATGCCTAAGTGTGCCCTACGCGCGGCGTTGTTGAACCCCTCGACGGCCCTGGGGTCGAGCGGGAAGCCGAGGTTAGCAAGCAGCATCGCGCGCAGCGCCTCCCTGAGGCTCCTGACGCGCGTCACGTCGTCCTCGGTTACTACTGGCAGATCGGGCACGAGGCCCCGCCCGACTACCCACGAGGAGAGTGCCTCCGGATCGTCTAGTAGCTCGGTTCCCTTCTCAAGGTCGCGCGTGTTGACGAAGTCGCGCACGAGCTCCAGCTCGCCAGGGGCCGCCAGTCGCCTGTCCGCTTCGTCCGTTGCCATGAAGATATTCTATCCCGCCCGGCGGACCGCCCTTGCTCCGAACGCCGTCGCCAACACCAGCACGGCCGGGAGCGCGAGCGCCAAGGGAAGTCTCCAGACGGTCGCCAAGGCACCGATGAGCGCTGGGCCGACGAAGGACCCGAGGTAGGCGAAGGTGGAAACGCGCGCCGCGGCGGTGGCTGGCGCCTCCCCGGGTGCGTTGCCCGCCGCGCCGATGGCGAGCGGTAGGGCGTTGGCGATCCCTGCCCCAAGGAGCCCGAGTCCAACCACGCCGGCGGGCGGCGTGTTGATGAGCAGCGCGCTGCCAAATCCTGCGCCAGCGGTGACCGCCCCAACCCAAAACACGCGCACCGCGCCGAAGCGAGAGACGAGGCGGTCACCAGCGAGCCGACCCAGGGTTACCGCCCCGAGGAAGACGCCCAAGCCCACCGCACTGAGCGACGCGCTCCCACCCAGCGAGTCGCTGACGTACACGGCCGACCAGTCCAGGGCTGCGCCCTCGGCCAGCGTAAAGCAGAAGGCGAGCGCCCCGATCACCGCCATGGGTAGGGACCAGCCGCGGAACCATTCCGATATGTCGGCCACGACGGTCCCATTACCGTCGACCGACGGCCCATCCTCCGCGTCCTCCCGCGAGGGCAGCAGAAGGGGCGAGACAGCGAGGGAAGCTATCCCCGCCACCCCGGTGGTAGTGAGGAAGTGGAGGGGAGGACCCGCATCGAGGTGCGCGGCCAAGGCGCCTGCACCCGCGCCGAGGACGCCCCCGAGGCTGTGCATCGCATGCATGCCAGAAAGCACAGGGCGCCCCATTAGCTTCTGACCCGTGACCCCCTGGGCGTTCATCGCCACATCTACCACGCTGTTGAAGACGGCGAGCAACAACAAGGCGGCCACGAGCGTGGGCAGATTGGGGACGATCGCAGGAAGGAGGAGCACGCCGGCGAATGCGAGCAGCGCCACGGCCAGGGCCGGGCGGCTGCCGGTGCGGGGAACCAGCATGCCGCCGAGCTGCAGCCCTAGAATCGCTCCGGCGTTCAGGCCGACGAACCCTATGGCGAGTTGCCCGTTGGTGAGACCAAGGTTCTCCTTAACGGCCGGTACGCGCGAGGCGAACGTGGCGAAGATGAACCCCGTCAGCAGGAAGCACGTCGCCGTCCCGATCCTGGCCCTGCGCGCCCGTCCGTCGGAGATTTGCCCGGTACTCATCGCGTCACACTCTAAAGTTTTTTGAGCGTGATAACAACACACGCAGCAGCGTGTTTCCCCGACCATCTTGATCTTGCTATGCGCCGCGCAAATTGTGGCTAGGTTTGCTACTGTAAGGCGGCGTTCATAGCGCCCGCGGCGGCATCACCCATGTCGGGTAGACCGTGCAAATACACATTGAGGGTGAGGCGCATTATGCTTGGTGCTCCGTTGGAAGAGGAGCGAGTTGGCAAGGAGGAACTTCTATGTCGGCGGAACAGAATAAAGCATTGGTCCGCCGTTTTATAGAGGCCCGTGGCAAGGCGGACCCGAACGCGCTCGAAGAGATGATGGCTCCCGACTTTATCACTCACGGCATGCTTCCTACTGACCAACAGCCCGACCGCGAGAAGTACAAGCGGCAACTTGCCGAGTATGCTGCTGCCTTCTCCGACCTCCGCCTCGTCATCGAAGACCAGGTAGCTGCAGACGAGAAGGTGGTAAGCCGCATAAGTGGGCGCGCCGTCCACGATCGAAGGGAGCTTCTAGGCGCTGCACCCACCGGCAGGGAGGTGCACTATATAGGCATCCTCATCCACCGCATAGAGGGGGGCAAGATAGCTGAGGAGTGGGGCTTAGGAACGAGCGTCTCAGAACTGATGGGGCAACGTCTAGAGCAAGAAGCACGCGAGCGCGAGCGCATAGAGCAGGAGCTACTAGTAGCGCAGCGCATCCAACGAGCCTCACTCCCTGAGGAGGTGCCCGAACTAGAGGGTTGGGAGATCTCTCCGCGCTATAGGCCTGCCCGAGAAGTCGGAGGAGACTTCTACGACTTCCACCTTCTTTCGGAGGGTCGGTTGGGTCTCGTCGTGGGGGACGCCACCGGCAAGGGCGTGCCTGCAGCGTTGGTAATGTCTACCACCTGCGGCATGCTACGGGTGGCAGCTCAGAGCTCTTCCTCACCTAGTGAGGTTCTGGAGCGGGTCAACGAAGCTTTATGCCCCAATATTGCACCCCACACGTTCGTCACCTGCTTCTACGCTATCCTCGATCCCAAGAGCGGTAGCTTGATCTACGCCAACGCCGGCCACGACCTGCCTTGCTTACGCCGTACAAGCGGTGAAGCCGAGGAGATGAGGGCCACAGGGATGCCTTTAGGGCTGATGCCTAAGATGGGCTATGAAGAGAAAGAGACTACCTTGCAAGCTGGCGAAGCAGCCCTCTTCTACACTGACGGGTTGGTAGAGGCTCACGACGCTAAAGGTGAGATGTTTGGTTTCCCTAGGCTTGGGGCGCTTGTCGCCAAGCACGGCAAGAAACGGACTCTGGGGGACTTGCTCTTAGAGGAGCTTTACTCTTTCACTGGGGAAGGGTGGGAGCAGGAGGACGACATCACCCTCCTTACGCTCCGACGTTCAGCAGCTCACAGCTGAGCGAGATTCCCCGTCCCATCGCTTCCACCAGTGCCTCACGGGTGCGGGCCCCGATCGGTCGTAGAACGCTCTTCATCTTCGAGAACGCTTCTTCTGTTAGGCTGAGGGGGAGCGGCGCATATATCTCTGTATTACGGGGCCTGCTAGGAATGCAAGTAACCAGAAACCTCGGGCGATCTCGGTGCTAATGAAAGATACCCCTATCGAGACCACGAAGACAGTCGGCAGGAACAACGCTCGGAGGTTGTTGTACCTCACTGCTTGAGGATCGAGGTCCGTTTTCACAAGGCGTCCATCCTTCAAAGCATGCCTCCATAGCCACGATAGAGTTAATC
>JALZFJ010000328.1 GCA_030867425.1 Actinomycetota bacterium
GAGCACATCGGAGCCTCTCCGAACGAGCGACCCGCATATTCACCGCGGTCACCGCAACGGCTACCGGCAGCGTTCCTGGGCAACCATGGTCGGGCACTGCGGAGCTGGAGGTGCCCCGGGTGAGGGACGGCAGTTACTTACTGTATTAGTAGAGGCCCAACAACTGATATGGGGTCGATAGGTACTGGTCCATGCTCCCTTGAGGGAGATTTCCAACTTGGCCGTGGGCGGCCCTTTGCGGTTCGTCGCCCGCTTCTTGCGTGTCGGATAGGCTAACGTAGTACGCCGAAGTCCACGGTGTACATCGTACAGCCGCTGTAGCCCTCACACTCTCCCGTAGCAGTCCCTATCCCGACTTCGCGGTAGTTGGGGGACAAGATGTTCTCCTGGTGTTCAGAGCTGTTCATCCAAATTTGGAAGATGCTTTCCGGGTAGGCGTTAGTGCCACTACCCCAGGCGATGTTCTCTCCTACCTCCTCATAGGAGTCATACCCGAAGCGCTCAAGTCGAGCAGAGAAGGACTCACCATCGTAGGAATTGTGGTCGAAGTAGCCTTTGTCGATCATCTCTTGAGAATGATATTGGGCTGCCTCGGTGAGCGCCCTGTGGACACACAAGGTAGCGAGGCCGTTGCTCGCCCGTGTCTGGTTGTGTAGCTCGTACGTACTCTTTTCGTAGGCGTTCAGGTAGAGGCTTTCTCCGTCGCAGCTCGCGACGTAGCCGCCCGAGAGCGTGCTCTGAGCCGAGGCAGGTTTCTCGGCCGTTAGGACGCCCATTAGAAGAACTGTAGCCGTGGCTAGCAGTAGTGCTGCTACGAGGACGCAAACCCGGCGGGCAATGCCCTTATACTCTCCTACCGTCACAGGAGTCCCCCCTCCTACTCGCTTGTGTGCGCAACGCGCTCTTGCCCTAAGTACGAGACTATATCTCAACTCAGGGCTTCAAAGCAACAGCTAAGCGAGCTACTGCGCCTATATCGCGGTAAGGTGCTGCCCCCTTGCCCAAGGACATTCCCAGAAGCTCGAGAACTCTGAGGGCATATGGAAGAGCCGAGAGTATAGGGTGTCCCTGCTCGGTGCAGTTGCCGGTCTGCGGTTTCGAGTAAGGTTGCCCTCTCCTGGGCTCCGAATAGGTCGTCGAAGCGAGCGTCGTGGACTTTCGATGGACCAAGAGCAGGAGCTGCGGGCAATCTCTTGATCATAGAGGAACCTCTTTGCCCACATTGAGGTTCGATTCCTATCCCTCGTCAGCGAACTACCGTTCACTCACCTCCCCAACGCCTTAGAGCTTGCGCCAATAGGCTTGCCCCAGCAAGCGAGTAGCGCATGTGTCAAGGAACGATGCGAAGGTTGGGCAATCGTTTCGAGAGCTGCCAAGGGCAAAATGTTTCCAGCCTATTGACGTAGCCTCTTAGGGTTCATCCCCACGGAGCGCCTTACGGCTCGGGGCTCGTCCGGGCTTGCGCCTCGGCGGCGGCCTCGACGGGTTCGGCGAGCGGCTCTCCGATCACGCGCCGCACGACGAGGAGCCCAACGACGCCTACGAGGGTCGCGAACCAGAGGGTGACCAGCCGGATCACGAACGTAAGAGCCACCGACAGACTCCACGAAAGCCCGGCAAGCTTGGCGAACATCCCCGTCATCCCGGCCTCAGCCGCCCCGATACCGCCTGGCAACATGCTCCCTCCTCCCACTAGCGATCCCAAAGCGAAGACGAACGCTACCACCAGGAAAGGTTGACCCAACCCCAATCCCACGGCGCAGAGGTAGACCCCCACGAGCTCCAAGCCCCAGGCTAAAAAGGAGATCGCGCTCGCCACCAGAAGGGGGCGGAAGGCCAGAAGCTCGTTCGACGAGATATGGAAGTCCCGCACGTGTGGCGCTACCCGGTTCAGGAGCGGGAGCTTCGAGAGGAGCCGCTCGATAAGGAGCGAGAGCCTCGCCGAGCGTAGGACCATGATGCCCAAAGCCGTGCCCGCGAGGAAGAGGAGGAGGAGCGAGGGTCCGAAGCTGAAGGCCAGGGCGCCGATGAGGCCCCAAAGGATCATACCGGTGCCGTCGGTGGCCCGCTCGGCGACGACGGCGGGAGCGGTCCGGGCGACCGGTGCTCCCGCGACGTCCTTTACGAACGCGCTCTTGAGGACCTCGCCGAGCTTGCCCGGCGAGATCGTCATGCTCAAGCCCGCCGCGAAGATGGCGACGTTCTTTCCGACGGGCACCCGCACCTTGAGAAGTCGGAGGTAGTACACCCAGCGTGCGAAGCGCACCGCGTACGAGAGGGAGACGAGCCCCAGGATAGCGGGTACAAGGTAGTAGTCGAAGCCCGCGAGGGCGGATTTCAGGTTTCCGAGCCCGCTCGCGACGGCGAGCACCAGGTAGACGGCTACCCCTAAAGTTAGGGCCAGAACGAAGTTCTTCTTCAAACGCTCCACAGAAAGCGGCTCATAAGACGTAGATGGCCGTCATGACCACGGCGAGCCAGAGGAGGAGATCGATCTGGAGCGGCCGGTCCCTGAGAAGAAGCGTGTCCGGGTCGCCGCCTCCGTCGCGGTGGACGAGGAGCATGTAGCGAAAGACGCCGTAGATCACGAACGGCACGCTCGCCATCATGTAAGGGTGCGAGTAGGCGAAGAAAGCGTACATAGTGTACGCGATGATCGTGGTCGCCACCATAATGTTCATCATCTGGTCGAGCATCTCCACCGAGTAGTCCTTGAGGTTTTGCCGGTGAGCCGTCGCCCCCTCCCCGAGCACGCCCAGCTCGTAGCGGCGTTTGGAGAAGCCCAGGAACAGCGTCAACAGACCCGTGCAGACTACGAGCCACGGCGAGATGGGCTCCCCCACCGCCGCCACCCCCGCGAACGCCCGCAGCACGAACCCCGCGGAGATGCTCATCGCGTCGAGTATGGCGATGTGCTTGAGGAGCGGGGCGTAGAGTGCCTGCAGCGCCAGGTAGGCAAGGCCCGTAAGCCCTACCCCGAGGCCAACGAAGAAAGAGAGCGTCAGACCGAAGATGACGAGCAGGGCCGCGTAGACTACGGCTGCGCGGGTCGAAACCTCCCCGCTCGCGATCGGCCTCAGGCGCTTCGCCGGGTGCTTGCGGTCCTCTACGACGTCCAGTACGTCGTTCGCGGCGTACACCGCCCCTGAGAGCGCGCAGAAGGCGACGAACGTGAGCAGAGTAGCCACCACGCTCGAAGCCTCTAGCGCCTCTCCCGCGAAGACAACGCCGGCTAGGACGAACCCGTTCTTCGTCCACTGCTTTGGCCGGACGAGCCGGAGGTAAGCCGCCGGGAACCCTATCGAACTGCCCGCTTCCACGAAGGAGGTTTCTACCATAATTTCTAGCTTTCAGCCATCGGCTTTTGGCGGCTAGCTCTTGGTTGACGACCGTCTTCGGTCTTTACCCGCCTTCCCTACGCCCCGAAGACCATGAGCGTTGCTGGCTTTTCATATAGCCAAACGTTTACCGCCGACGGCTAAAATTAGCGCGTGAACGAACCCGTGCAGGCGAACCTCGTCGTGCCCGGCACCTCACGCGAGGAGGTCTTCGCCGCCCTTTTGGAGGTAGAGCACTTCCCCGAGTGGGGTTTCGGGCTGAAGGAGGCACGAGTTTTGGGAGCACCGGCGGGAGGAATCGCTCCCGGAACCACCATCGAGTTCGGCTTGAGCGCCGTCGGCCTCACCCATCGGGTGTCCAGCACCGTTACCGCCGTCGATCCCCCGCGCCTCCTAGAGTGGCGCTATACGAAAGGGGCCGCGGGCTCGGGCGGCTGGACCCTCGAAGAGTTGGAGGG
>JALZFJ010000330.1 GCA_030867425.1 Actinomycetota bacterium
CCAGCACGGCAGAGAGGAGCAAACGCCCCTCGCCCGTGAGGGAGTACATGACGAGCTTGCCGGCGCGTCGGGAGGATACCAGCCCTTCGGAGCGCAGCGTCCTCAGGTGGTGTGAGACAAGCGCCTGCTTGCGCTCGGCTATCCACGAGAGGTCGCATACGCACAGCTCCCCGCCCTCCCTAAGGGCAGCCGCCAGGGTCAAGCGCGTGGGGTCAGAGAACGCCCGCGCCCGGTCGGCGGCCTTCTGGGCCTCCTCGTTGCCGAGCAGCGTCTGGCGGATCTCCTCCGCGTGAGGGGCATCTACACACAGTAAGTCGCATCGCTCGTCCATACAGTTATACTAACGCCTGTTAATATGTTGTTGCAATAGCCTGTCCACCTCCCGAGAACGACCATTGCACATAGTTTACTGAGCAGGGCACGAGCGCCTTACCGCTAGACTGGTGTCGGTTCTACCTCCGCCGCTTCGCCACGCCGGGCGAAGGGGCGGAGGCGCGTTGCAAACCGGTGGTAGGGGCTCAGGCTACCCCACGGACCTGTAACCGCCCAAGAGCGCGTGTCCGGCCCGCGCCCAGAACACGTCAACCCCCTCGAAGCCCGCCTCCTCCATCCAGCGCAACTGCTCGGGGAGCGTCGAGGGCTTGTCCATCGGGTCTGGGTGATCGTAGATGTTCCAGCGCTCGCGGACGAAGAACTCATAGGCTCGCGCATCGCCGTGAATTTCCACCGAGCGGCGGCGTATCTCCTGCTCCCACGCCGCGGCGAAGTGGCCCCTGGCGCGCTCGTCGCGAGGCTCCATCACGTCGGCGAACAGCAGCGCGCCTCCGGGCTCCAGCCGATCGAAAAGCCGCACGAACAGGTCTCGCTTGCCACTACCGTCGAGGTGGTGGAACACCAGGGAGCTCAGAAAGACCCGCACCGTCGGCAGCCTGTCCGCCCAAGAGGGCTCCTCCAGACGGAATCGGCGCAGTTCGGCGCGGTCCCCGTAGTGCCCCAGCAGCTGTGCCGCCTTCATTAGCATCTGCGGCGAGCCGTCCAACCCCAAGATTTTAGCCTTCGAAAACTCGCGCAGAACCGCCGCGCTCAACCATCCCGCGCCGGCGCCGATCTCCACGCCCAAGAACGGCTCGTCGGGTTCGGCGGGTATGAGGTCCAGGAGTGTCCGCTCGATCTCTTCGCGTCCCGGCACCATCGCGCTGCCGAACTCGGCGAAGATCTTTGCCTCGTCCTCG
Source organism: Actinomycetota bacterium (assembly GCA_030867425.1). Classification (GTDB taxonomy): domain Bacteria; phylum Actinomycetota; class Rubrobacteria; order Rubrobacterales; family Rubrobacteraceae; genus Rubrobacter_F. The sequence continues at coordinate 1,233 of JALZFJ010000330.1, forward strand.
CCCCAGGTTCCCGGAGCCTCGTCGGCGCGGTTCGTGGCTTCGCCCATATCAGCGACCTCCCGATCCCTGGCGTCCGACCAACACACTTAATCTTCGCTTGCTCCTCAGTAGAGCGTGGCTCTCCTTCCATGCTCTAGGCTCTAGTTGGTCTCACGCTCACGTGGGGTTGCCCTCTTCGGATGGCTCCTCGAACTCGAAGGCGCTCTCCTCGGCTTCGAGGGCGTCCAGCATCTCAGCCACCAGTGCCGGCGAAGGCTCCAGTTGCAGCCGACCTTCCAGGACGAGCTGCCTGGCGACCTCCTCGGCCGGCATCTCCTCTAGCCTGGGGTTATCGGCGACGGCCTCCCGCAAAGCCCCGAGGATCTCGTCGGGATCAGGTTCGCCCTTTGCCGGTATGTAGCCGCTGCTCACAGCCCGCCTCCTCTCATGCTCTTCCCGATTCTACCTTCTCGAAGCACATCTCTCTCGCGCCGTCGGTCAGTAGGGCACCCAAGCGAAGCTCAGGTTTGTGTGTAACTTGGAAACGGGATCCGGGTGAAGCCTGTAGCTCGCATACCATCCTCTCCTCCTCTGGGCTATGCTACTAATATTGGCACGGACGAGGCCTTTCGCCTTACAGGTTCCAAAGCTTCAAGTAGGCGTCGAGGACCAGCCGCTGGCAATCCTCGGGGAGATCTTCACACGCGCTCTCGTGACCAAAATCCTCGTAGGGCGGCCGTCCCCGGCGCAACGTATGGCTGCCTTTTGTTCAGAGCGGGTCATTGCTCATGGTCAGGTAGAGGTACTCCCCGGGCTGTTTCTCGCTGAGCGCACCCGTAAACACCGCGGTGTAGCGTTCAGCGGTCACGCCGCCGTTAATCGTAGTTTCAGACGTAGCGGGGTACTTCCTCGGGCAGCAGCTGCTCGCGCCTGTTCCGAAAGCCCATGCCCGCATTGTAGGACCGGACACCAGGCAAGAAAGAAGGGCCGGAGATCCGGCCCCTCGCCGGTCTCTAAGAGCTGACAGCTATTTGAGGAGTTGCCCTTTCTCGTCGGCGATCTCGGTGCGCGGGTCGTCGTCAGCGTCGTTGAACTGCATCTCCTCGGTCGAGCCGGTAAGAGCCGTGGTGGAGGCCATGCCGCCGGCGACGACCTGAGCCACCTCGTCGAAGTAGCCCGCGCCGACCTCGCGCTGGTGCTTGGTCGCCGTGTAGCCGTGCTCCTCGGCGTCGAACTCGCGCTGCTGCAGCTCGGAGTAGGCGGCCATGCCGCGCTCCCGGTACTGGTCCGCGAGATCGAACATGGCGTAGTTCAGCGTGTGGAAGCCAGCGAGCGTGATGAACTGGAACTTGTAGCCCATCTCCCCGATCTGCTCCTGGAAGGTCGCTATGTCCTCGTCGGAGAGTTTCTTTTTCCAGTTGAAAGATGGCGAGCAGTTGTACGCGAGGAGCTTGCCCGGGAACTTCTCGTGGATCGCCTCGGCGAACTGCCTGGCCTGCTCCAGGTCCGGCTTGGAAGTCTCACACCACACCACGTCGGCGTACGGCGCATAGGAGAGCCCGCGCGCTATGGCCTGCTCGAGGCCAGCCCTCGTCCTGTAGAAGCCCTCCATCGTCCGCTCCCCGGTGAGGAACTCTGCGTCCGTCGGGTCCACGTCGCTCGTGATGAGGTCCGCCCCGTCCGCGTCGGTCCTCGCGACGATCACCGTCGGCACCCCCATGACGTCTGCCGCCAGGCGCGCCGAGATTAGGTTTCTTATCGCCTGCGCCGTCGGCAAAAGGACCTTGCCGCCCATGTGGCCGCACTTCTTCTCCGATGCGAGCTGATCCTCGAAGTGGACGCCAGCAGCCCCAGACTCGATCATGGCCTTCATCAGCTCGAAGACGTTCAGGGCACCACCGAAGCCCGCCTCGGCGTCAGCCAAGATGGGCGCGAACCAGTAGGTACCGTTGCGATCCTCAGCATGGTCGATCTGGTCGGCCCGCTGCAAGGCCTGGTTGATCCTCTTGACGACGTGGGGCACGCTGTTGGCCGGGTACAGGCTCTGGTCGGGATACATCTGCCCCGCAAGGTTTGCGTCCGCCGCGACCTGCCAGCCGCTGAGGTAGATAGCCTCGAGCCCAGCCTTGACCTGCTGTACCGCCTGGTTGCCGGTCAAGGCGCCCAAAGCCCTGACGTAGGGCCTCTCGCGCATAAGTTCCCAGAGCCGCTCGGCGCCCATCCGCGCCAAAGTGTGCTCGATCCTGACCGAACCCCTAAGCCGCGCCACGTCCTCGGCCGAATAAGGGCGCGTCACACCCTCCCACCGAGGGCTCTCCCACTCTCGCTCTATCTCCACCACCTGATTGCCGTTGAGCATCTGCTATCTCCTTCTACCGAACGTCGCGCCTACCCTATCTTCAGAAGGTATATACGTGTAACTTGCACTCAACCATTGTGTATATCTTTTCGGACCTTGTCAAATGGTGTGCGCCGCAGAGGGGCGTGGGGTGGCCGACCGGTGCCGGTCGGTGGGCCGCACCGGTCGTGTTGTCGGGAAGGGCCGGTATCTCTCGCTCCGCTAGTCCAGGTACTCGTAGCCGGGGTAGGTCAGGAACTCAACGAAGTCGTCGTCGGTGGAGATGCGGGCGAAGAGTTCGGCGGCCTTGCCGAACTCGTCCTGCTCCCAACGTTCCGGGCCGACGATGTCGTTCTTGATCTTCTCGAGCTCCTCGGCGAGGACCTCGTTGAACAGCTCCTCCGTGACCTCGGTGCCGTCGTCGAAGCGCCCTTGCGGATGGTGGATCAACTGCCACACCTGGGCCCGGCTGATCTCCGCCGTCGCCGTGTCTTCCATGAGGCCGAAGACGGGGACCGCCCCCCGGCCCGCGAGCCATGCACCCAGGTATTGGATGCCGACGCTGACGTTGTTCCTGAAGCCCTCCTCGTTGATGTTGCCCTCCGGCTTCTCCAGGAGCTGTTCTGACGTGGGGTCCACGTCGTCGCGCTGTTTGTCGATCTGGTTCGGCTGCGGCATGATCTCGTCGAAGACCTCTTTGGCGGTCTCGACCATGCCGGGGTGAGCCACCCAGGTGCCGTCGTGCCCGTCTTTAGCCTCGCGCTCCTTGTCTTCGCGGACCTTGTTGAAGGCGAACTCGGTCCACTCCGGATCGTCCCTGGACGGGATCTGGGCAGCCATCCCCCCTATCGCGTGCGCACCCCGCTTGTGGCAAACCTTGATGGTGTAGAGCGTGTACGCCCGCATGAACGGGACCGTCATCGTCACCTCGGCCCGATTCGGGAGCAGCATGTCCTTGTTGCGGAACTTCTTTATGTAGGAAAAGATGTAGTCCCACCGGCCGCAGTTCAGGCCCGCCGAGTGCTCGCGGAGCTCGTAGAGGATCTCGTGCTCCTCGAACGTCGCCGTAATGGTCTCTATGAGGACCGTCGCCTTGATCGTGCCCTGAGGAACCCCGAGCTCCTCCTGAGCCATCACGAAGACCTCGTTCCAGAGCCGCGCCTCCAGGTGGCTCTCCATCTTCGGCAGGTAGAAGTACGGGCCGGTACCGCCGTCGAGGAGCGTCTGGACGTTGTGGAAGAAGTACAGCCCGAAATCGAAGATGCCCGCCGGGACCTGCTTGCCGTCCACGAGCATGTGCTTCTCGAAGAGGTGCCAGCCTCGAGGCCGGGCGATGATCGTGGCCAGGCTCGTGAGGTCCTCGTTCAGTTCGTAATGCTTGTCGGTCTCTGGATCGTCGTAGGTGATGGTCCGGTTTATGGCGTCCCTGAGGTTTAGCTGGCTCTCGAGCATGTTGTGCCACGTCGGGCAGTTGGCGTCCTCGAAGTCGGCCATCCACGTGGCGGCACCGGAGTTGAGGGCGTTTATCGTCATCTTCCGGTCCGGCGGACCCGTAAGCTCGACGCGCCGGTCCTGTAAATCTTCCGGGATCGGGGCTATCTGCCAGTCGCCTTCGCGGATATCCTTGGTCTCCGGCAGGAAGTCCGGCATCTCGCCGGCGTCTATGCGCTCCTGGCGCTCGGCCCTCCTCTGCAGGATCTCCTCGACGCGCCCGTGAAACTCCCGGCTCAGCTTCGCCACGAACGAAGCTGCCTCAGGAGTCAGTATCTCCTCGAACTCCTCCGGGATGGGGGACGTGAACTCGACCCCCTCCTCGAACCGCTGTTGTGTTTTGCCCATGTTCTCGCGCTACACCTCTCTAGTTCCCGTAACTTCCAAAGCTTCAGACCACTTTAGCAAGTCGCAGGTTCTAGCGCTTGAGAACTAGGCCGCGTGAGCTCCCTCCCGAGCCCGGCGCACGTAGACGACGCACGAGGTCGGCACGCACCGCCACCTGTAGAGGACCTCGAACTCCGAGAAGCCGATCTGCACCCGGCTCCCTATGTCGGGTGTCCCCTCCTCGTAGCGGTGATCCAGGATGTCCTCCGTCTCAGGATCCCTGTACTGAACCGGTATCATTAGCGTCCTCCTTGCGTTTGCCGTCGACCTGCATGAAATCTAACTGTCCTGTTGCTATTAGTCCAATCGTTTGCTTAAATTGTTGTCATAGAAAAGATTTATACCAGTCGGCTAGGGTCCGTCAGGGGAAGCAAATATCTGACGGCTGAGGGTTAGCTACCGGAGGGAGCTAGCATGCTCTTGAGGCAGATGGAGTGTTTCTTGGCGGTGGCGCGTCTGGGGAACGTAAGCCGGGCTGCCGAGGAGATGTATTTGACGCAGCCTGCCCTGACGGCGCGGATAAAGGCTTTGGAGGAGGATCTCGGGGATCAGCTCTTCGTGAGGACGAGCCGGGGGATGCGCCTCACGGAGGCGGGCAGGGAGTTCGTGCCGTACGCACAGCGGTGCATGGCGAGCCTCGAGGAGGGCAGGCAACGCCTAGAGGAGCTTCGGGGCGCTTCTGGCGGACGGCTCTCTCTGGGGACATCGCCGGGGGTAAGCACGTACGCTCTGCCAACGATCCTGGAGCGTTTCACGGCGGTGCACCCGAGGGTGGCGGTCTCGGTCAGGACCGGACACTCGGAGGACGTTCTGGAGATGGTCTTGAAGGAGGAGGTGCAGCTCGGGCTCGCGCGGGAGATGGAACACCCGGA
>JALZFJ010000361.1 GCA_030867425.1 Actinomycetota bacterium
CCTGAATATCCAATCCTGCTCGCACCGCTCGTTCGGCGTCGTCCTCGTGGGCAACCGGCGCGCCGAAGAACGCAAGTACTGCATCGCCCAGCAACCTTGCGACCGTCCCTCCGTACTTGGCTACCGCTGCATTGAGAAAGGCGAAGGCGCCGTCCATGATCTCTGCGACCTGTTCAGGGTCAAGCTGCTCGCCCATGGCGGTTGAGTCGACCACATCCGCAAACAGTACCGTCACGAATCTGCGTTCACCCTCTACTGGCCGTGGAGCTTCGAGAGGCACCACAATTCAGGCAGAACCTGGCGCCCCTAGGGTTGACGTTCTGACAACTGGGGCAGTTCATCTCAGCGCCTCACTCAGAATGTAGTAGATATCTTCCTTCAGAGATCGATCATAACTTTACTTACAGTCTCGTTCAACCAGCTCAGATTCGTGAGCCTGCTTTCAGCTATCCTGAGCGTGAGATCCATGCACAATAGTCGGGTCCCTAACGGCACCTGCTGCTGGTCGCGCCTTCACCTGAACCAACCAAACCTCGCTCACTGTCGCTTCATGTTTCAAACATCAGGCATATCAAGGGCCGAGGCCGCTAGACCCCGGCCCTTACTGGGGTTGGCGAAGCGTTCCTACTGCCCTAGCGGCGGACCAACGATCTCCGCTCCATATCGGGCACCGATTGTTACCAACAGCTCAATCTCGGCTTCGTCGGGTGACTCCTCCGGTTGGGGCGGAACGGTCAGTGACCTTGCTGGCTCTCCCATTTCCCTGATGCCTGCCTCCAAACCCGCAGGCGAGGGGACGAACAACAGCCTCGCAGGACCCGAGTCCACCGTGAAGGCGTGGGGGACGTCCTTAGGCCCATAGAGGAACGAGCCAGGGTGCGCCTTAATCGTCCTGGTCATGGTAGAGAGATTGCGTTGCCATGGTGGTGTTGAGCAGTGCGGTGGCACCGTGCGAAGCATAATTTATCCAGAATGGGGCGGATTGCCTCTACGGCGCTTTCGCACACATTCCTATAATGATTCCTATAGCACCTTCCCGTTCCACTTGATCTCGCAGATCCTGTGCTTGGGGCTGCAGCATCCCAAGAGCGTAAGCCATCGTCATGCTCACCTCGCCCCCAATGAACCTTTGCAGGTCCATTCTGCTTACTCCTAGCTTCTTAGCAACGCCAACGCTCGCCCGACCCGCGAGTAACTTCTCAAGCTCAGATTGCGCCACTCCCATTGAGGAAGCAGCAACGTAAAGGCTCGCGTCGACCTCTTTTCCTCCCTGGCGCTGCTTGGGGCTAAAGGGCATTTGATCTAACCTCCTTGCTCGTCTTACGGTATGGCTCACGTACGGCCTCTACATACCCGTTGAGGGCGAGGCGGTAAGCGGCCTTCAGTCCAGTTGCGCCACGCAGAACCCGGCAGTGCTTGTGGCGAACGGCGGGCCCGGGGCGTATAGCAGCTCGGTCTCCACCAGATAGAGCTTAAAGCGTTGGGCAACCTCGGCAAAGGCGAGGTCGCTAAGTCCATAGTCGGCTACCATGGGGATCAGCATCTTGGCGCACTCACGCTATCGGGCAAGGTAAGAGGACGACATGGTTTCGCTAAGCGCAGTCCAGGAAACTGCGATGTTGTGTGCCCGCAGACATCGAATGCAGGTGCGGAAATTACACCAATTAGTACACCAACCCGCCAGAAACCTCAGCGAACAAGGGGTAACACTACTTAGGAGAATTCGGCTTAGATAAGCTGATCTGTGAACAACGAGCAACAGCCGAATACATACGAACACTGACTCTTAATCACTAGGTTCCAGGTTCGAGTCCTGGGCGGCTCACTTCTAAATCCCCCATAGATAAGCTGGATACACGACATTTCTAACCCCGGCTAATCCCGGCGAACACGCCGCTTCGCACTTCTTATCCGCAGGTCGCAGCTTCGAATCCTGCCGAGCAAACCTCAAAGTCGGCGTATAAGTCCTAGATAGGTTGGAAGGCTGTCGGGTTGGAGCACATGACTTATCTTCAAACGTGATGCACACCGATTTACACCAATACACCATTAACATTCACGAACAACTTAGGTCATAGAATACCCATGTTTCGCTTATTTAAGCCACCTTCTGAACAGGTAGGAACGGCGGCGAACGAGCCACTCTCTCTTTGCTAGGATGGGCGTGCTTTAGGAAGAGAGGAGGTTAGGGGCGCGGTAGTGCGGGTCATGCTCATCTTCGGCGGACGGAGTGGGGAGCACGAGGTCTCTTTGGCCTCGGCCCGGGCCATCGCGGACGCCCTGCGCGGGAGCGGGCGTTACGAGGTCCTCCCCGTCGGCATAACGCGGGAGGGGCGTTGGGTCTCCTCGGGCGACCCCATGCGCGAGCTCGAATCTCGCGCCCGGGAACTCGCGGGCTCCTCCCTTAGAGACTCCTCCGTAAACGCCACCGAGCTCGTCCCGACCGACGAAAAGTTGCCCGTCGATCTTGGCACCGCGGACGTAGTCTTCCCCGTTCTGCACGGCCCATACGGCGAGGACGGCACTATCCAGGGCATGCTCGAGCTCGCCGACGTCCCCTATGTCGGCTCGGGAGTGCTGGCGAGTGCCGTCGGCATGGACAAGGTGACGATGAAGAAGATCTTCGCCTTCCACGGTCTCCCGCAGGTCGAGTGGCTCGGCCTCGGCCACAAAGCGTGGGAAAAAGACCGGGAACACGAGGTCCGAAAGGTAGAGAGCGCTCTGGAATACCCCTGCTTCGTGAAGCCCTCGAACTTAGGCTCCAGCGTCGGCATCAACAAGGCCACGAACACCGAAGAGCTCCGCGAGGCCCTCGACCTCGCGGCCGGACTCGACCGACGAATAATCGTCGAGCAGGGGGTAGAGGCCCGCGAGATAGAGGTCTCCGTGCTCGGCAACGAAGAGCCGGAGGTCTCGGTTCCGGGCGAGATAGTCATCAAGGAGCACGAGTTCTACGATTACGAAGCCAAGTACACCGAGGGCGGAATGGAGTTAGGCGCCCCTGCACAGATACCCGACGACGTCGCTTCGGAAGTACGGCGCGTTGCCCGTGCCGCCTTCACGTCCATAGACGCCACGGGCATGGCTCGGGTGGACTTCTTCCTCGAGCGCGGCACCGAAAGGCTGCTCCTCAACGAGATCAACACGATCCCAGGCTTCACCCCTACCAGCGTCTACCCGAAGCTCTGGGCGGCCAGCGGGCTCCCCTACGCAGATCTCCTCGAGCGCCTCATACGGCTCGCCCTCGAACACCACGGCTCCAAGTAGATGCGGTCCTTGTCATACTCGCGGTCCGTGATCCTCCAGGGCGAGACTACCGGGGAAGAGACCAGCGGTATCGTGCAGAAGGCCGCGGAGACCGGCAAGGAGGCCACCGAAGAGGCTGATTCTATCCTGCAACAGACCCTCGACAGCTTCTACGAGGGCGTCGTCGGCTACCTGACCGGTCCTCAGTTCATCGGCAACCTGATACTAACGGTGTTAGTCATCGTTCTGGCGGTTGCCTTCTATCGCACCGCCGTCCACCTAACCCCCCGCCTCCTAAGGTGGCGCAGGCCCGAGGACGAGGAGGCACTGGATGCCAGCACCCTCGCCCGCATAAAACGTCAGGACACCGCCATCACGCTCGTCCGCAACACTTTGCGGTACGTCGTCTTCGCCATTGTCGCGCTCTTCGTCTTGAGCATCTTCCTGCGCAACGTGCTACCGGGGATCGCAGGGGCTTCCCTCTTGGCGGCCATCGTGGGCTTTGGGGCGCAAAGCTTCCTACGCGACATAATCGCGGGCTTCTTCATCCTCTTCGAGAACCAGTACAGCGTCGGAGACTTCATAGCTGTCGAGCCCCAAAAAGCTGCGGGCATGGTCGAGGAGTTCGGGCTCAGGACCACCACCATCCGGGCCCTCTCCGGCGAGGTCATCTACGTACCCAATGGCTCCCTCACTGGCGTGACGAACTACGTCTCCGGCCAGCAACGCTTTACCATCGAGGTGCAACTCAAAGACGAGGAGGCTGCGAAACGTGTCCTCCAAGAGATACAGGAGGGGCACGAACTCTACCTGATACCACCGCGCCTCGTGCAACGCGACGAGACCCCCGAGGGTGGCCCCCGCCTCAGGCTCTTGGCGATCGTCCTCCCCTCTACCGCCTGGCTCGTCGAGGAGAACCTCGTCGAGCGCATAAAGGCCGCCGCGGGCGAAGACAGCCTCGCCGCCGACCCGCTGGTCTACAAGGTGGACAGCCGCAACGTCCGGCGTCTCAGGGACTTTATCCACGAGCAATAGCGATCGAGAAGGGGCGGTTTACAGCGAGACATCTCCCTTGCTGTCCCCGCGCGGGATAGCCTGCCCGACGCGCGCCTCCCGACGATATGAGCGCGATCCCCACCAACAGCCAACGCCACGCTCCCGAATGCACATATGTTGTGGACTCCCTGCCGGTGGCAGTGTACGACAACATCCGCCTCCGTCGCTGCTGGCTTTATCCCCTAAATAGACCCAGCGCTAATGCGTTTCGCGGCTACGTCCCGAGCAAGCGACGCTACTTCTACGGCTTGCGGGTGCATCTGATGGTTACCGGAGCCGGAGAGCCGGTGGAGTTCGCTTTGTGGCGTCGGGATTCGAGGCCGATGTGACGATATCCAAGGAGTCGGAGTTGGACTTGCCCGAAAGCTCGATCATTATGCCGACAAGGGCTACACTGACTACGATCACGAGGAGCTGCTCGAAGAGGTCGGCCTGTACCTGAAAGCCCAGCGCAAGAAGAACTTTAAGCGGCCTATGTCGGCGTGGGAGGAGTTCTTGGGCAAGCCGATCCGCCATTACATAGAAATAGTCTTTAGCCGATTGAGGAGCTTCTTTCCCAAAAAGATCCACGCGGTCACACCGCGAGGCTCCGAGCTGAAGAACATCTGCTTACTGTTAGCCTTCTCCATCCAGCGTCTATAGGGGCAACTCAGGCTAGTTATGTCTTCCCTGACAAATCCTCTTCGTGTTCTTGTCGAACGGTTCGGCAGAGGCTTCTATCTCTTCTTGGGCACGCAAAATGCGGGAGATGGTTTATGTCCTCTCTAAAGAAGACCGTGATCGTCTGGACGTCTAATCCCCAGACGGCTTCGTCTTCCAGTCTTTGCGCAAGTGACCGTTCGTCTCGGCCAGCTTACGGGCCTGGCGGTCGCGCTCGAGCCTGTCGGCGGCCTCAGTGAGGAGCTCCTTGACTTTCTCCAGACGCCCCTTTTCGGTGGGGAGCTCCAGGATCTGCTGCCTCGTTTCAAGGTCGAACTCGATGCGTCCGGCGATGGCGAACGAGAGGTTGCGGTAGGGCGGCTCTATCTCGATGTCCACCGACCCTTCGGTCGCGGCCTCGACCACCCGCTCCAGGAGCGCCACGCACTCCTCGGCCAGGGAGCTCACGTCGTCATTGGGCCCATCCTCCAGGTAATCGACGTCCCCGACGTAGTACGGCTTGCCGGTCATGATGTTGTTCAGCTTGAAGCGCCGGGACCCTTCGACCAGTATCACCATCCGACCGTCTTCGAAGCGCTGCACGAGTTCGACGATCCTCGCCGTGCATCCCACCCCCCGCGTCCCGTCCTCGTCGGCCAGGACCATCCCGAACTCTGTCTCCGAGTCGAGGCACTCGTTGACCATCTGCTTGTAGCGTTCCTCGAAGATGTGTAGCGGCAGGGACGTCCCCGGCATCAGCACCACGTTCAGCGGGAAAAGGGGTATCTCCGACAAGGCTCCCTCCTGGTCTCTACCCTAGATTCTAACCCAAAGCGAAGGGGCGCCCCCCGGCGCCCCTTCGAAGCATCGCGGCCGAACGTCTCTACTCGTCTTTGCTGATCCAGTACGTAAACAGGAACGCCCCGATGTAGAGGACGAGGACCAGGAAGAACCCCGCGAAGAAGCGCAGCACCGGGGGGAGTGCCCAGGCGAACCCTTCCTGTAGCAGCAGGGCGAGCACCGCTACCCTCCCCCACCTAGGCTGTCGCCCGCCGGACAGGTCTCGGGGGGTGTCAATTCTTGCTGGAGTGTGATGCAATTGTAGATCAGGTACCCCGGATCATCGTCTACTCTCCTCGCCGTCTCGCGGGTGTACCCCATCGTTAGCATGGTGAGCACGACGGTCACGGCACATGCCATAAGCGCGTACTGGCTCCACCGGCTCGCCCGTCCCCAATGGAAGCCCGTGGCGGTCGCCCTCAGGTACAGCGCCAGGACGAAGAAGCCAACCAGCATCAGCCCTATAAGGCCGATGTACTTCCAGGGGTACATGGACCCAAGCGGTATCTTCGTGTCCTCTCCGCCGAGGAACGACAGCCCGAGCTGAGGGATTATGTTGGCGTCGGCCGGGACGATGTTGAGCATCGCGAAGAGGGCCATGAAGCCTAGAGCGCCCACGGAAAGCTTGTGCAGGGTGGGCGTCGGCTTCACGGCGAACCTGAGCTTGTGTATGAAGTAGGCCGTGGAGGCCATGGTCATGATGGCGAACCAGATCATCAGCGAGAGGAAGACCCAGGACTTGTCGCCGAGCATGATCATGTTGAACGCCTCCGGCGAGCTCTCCCGGATACCCTTGAGGTACCCGTAACCGATTACCGGTTGCAGGATGAGCCACCCGAACCCCCAGATGAGGCCCCAGTGTCCCATCCAGTCGTAGTATTCCCTATCGTCCTCGCGCGTGCTCCTGAGGTACCGGAAGGCGCCCCAGCCCGCGATGAGGAAGCCTGCGTACGAGAAGTTCCCCACGAAGCGGTGCATGTTCAGCGGTACCATCGTCTGGTTGAGGAAGGTGCGCGCCACGTTGGTCACCGGGGCCTCCGCCGGGGTGAGCATGTACGAGGCGACCGCGTCTATCATCGTCATCGCCATCAACCCGAAGAAGCCAGCGACCAAGCCAAAGGTAACGTGCAGCGTCTTGCGGTAGGAGAGCTTGTCCCACACGTTGTACCAGGCGTAGACGATGATTATCTGTCCTAAGAACATGAACGCCTCGACGAGGAACACCCAGAAGAATATGTTCTGCAGGTAAGTGAAGAACACCGGGAAGAGCGTGACCAGGGCCAGGACGAAGGTGATCGCCAGCGCCGCCCCCGAGGCGAAGAGCAAGACCACGAACCGGGCCAGGTTCCTCGCGAAGCGCTCGTAGCGCGGCTGCTTGGTGACCATGCCCAGGTACTCGCTCGTCGCGGCGATGAGCACCGCCCCGATGATAAACGTAGCGAAGAGGATGTGCGTCTGGACGAGAACGGCTATTACGACGTTCTTGCCGATTATCGGGACGTTGAGATCGCCTATCGGCATACCCTACTTCCTCCTACTGCCCTCCCGGGAAGTTGATGATCCTACTCAAGGCCAAGAGCATGTTTAGCACCACCGTGACGACGACCAGGAGGCCTACGATGGTCGCGAAGGGGCGCTTCAAGGGGCTGTGGTCCGGCCCCCGATCCAGCCACGGCAGCGCGAAGAGCAGGACGATAAAGATCGTCGGCACCACCACGGCCCCGAAGCCGATCAGGGCATACCCCGGGAAGAACATGAGCATCTGCTCGTAGAAGAAGAAGAACCACTCCGGCCTTGGGATATAGGTGACGGTCGCCGGGTCGGCGGGCTCGGTCAAGGGCGCGGGCGAGACCCACGAGAGCACCGCGCAAGCCACGAGGATGAGAGCGGTTACGGTCCCGTCGTACAGGACCTGCTTCGGGAAGAACGCCATAGTCTCGTCCGGGCGTTCGTAGACGTTCTCTTCGGTGATTACCTCTTCTTCGACCGGCTTGGCTTGGCCGGTTGCTGGCGTATACATCCCTACACCTCTCTTCTAAGAGCCCGTGCTCGCATCATAGCATCAGGACGGCCCCGCGGTGGTAAACGCTCTTACTCCCTACCCCCGTCTCGGTCGGCCCGGTCGCGCCGGCCCGTGTAGGGCTCGCCCTCTTCCTCCACGTATCCGTCCTCTTCGAGCCTCTCGAACTCCTCCAGGCGCTGTCGCTCGTGCAGCTTCGCCAGCCGGTCTTGGTACTCGAACTCGCTCCCGAAGACCCCGTGTCGCCTGAGGAGGTACAGGTGCACCCCGATGAGCGGTGCTAGGACCGCCGGCAAGAGCCACACGTGTATCGCGAAGAAACGAGACAGGGTAGCCGGCCCGATCACGTCCCCTCCCAGGAGGAAGTGGATCGTAGAGCCCCCGATGAACGGCGAGTACGAGCCAATCTTCATCCCCACCACGGAGGCCCAGAAGCCGTCCTGGTCCCACCTCAACAGGTAGCCAGTGAACGCCAGCCCGATCACGAGCAAGAGGAGTACCACGCCGACGACCCAGTTCAGCTCTCTAGGCGACTTGTAACCGCCCGAGAAGAACACCTGGGCCATGTGGAGGCCTATCACCACCAGGAGGAAGTTAGCCGACCAGTAGTGGATGCCCCTGATGAGCCAACCGAAGTACGCCTCGGTCATTATGTAGTTGATCGAGTCCCATGCGTGGTCGGTAGTGGGCACGTAGTAGAAGAGCAGGAGGATGCCGGTGAGGAACTGGAACGAGATGGTGGTGAGCACCGCGCTCCCCAAGGTATAGAGCCAAGCCCCCCTCTTGGGCACCGGTTCGTAGAGGAAGTGCTCCATGAACGTCACCACGCCGGTCCGGTTCTCCATCCAGTCCGTGACGAACCTGCTGGTCTCCAGCGTCCTGTCCCTGATCCTGCCTATCATGCCTCTCCGATCCCCCTTAGATTACGTAGGGCTCCTGGGTGTTCAAGCCGGGCTCGATGTCGAACTCGTGCTTGGCGTAGATGGTGCCGTCATCGCGGACCTCGTAGGTGTAGCTGTACATGCCGCGCGGCGGCGGGCCGCCGACGTACTCGCCGTTGATGTTGTAGATCCCCCCATGGCAGGGGCAGAGGAACTCCCCCTCCCCCTCCTTCGTGATCCAGCGTACCGGGCACCCCAGGTGGGCGCAGGAGCTGGAGAGGACGTTGAGGTTCTCCTGGACCGCCTCGATCTGCTCCTGGCTGAGCGTCCCCCCATCGTAATCGTCGAGAAAAGAGGGACGATAGCTCTGACCATACGTGCCGTCCTCGAGGATCTCGGTCTTCCACGAGATCCAGATGGCGCTCTCCACCACGAACTCCTGATCGGAGACCTTCTGGCTCTCCTTCTGGCCGTAGATCTGTTCGACGGGGAAACCCACCCGGAAGACCGCCGGCTCCTCCACCGGCACCTCGCTTATCGAAGCGACCTCGTACCACTCGTCGGGGACATCGGATTGCCCCCGGACGTCGACGTCGATGAGCGGGCCCAGGACGAACGCTGCCGGCGGGATGGCCAAGATGGCTCCCATCACCGTCCCTAGGATCCCGAAGCCCAAAAAGTCCTTCCGGGTTATGGGATCTTTTTGTAGCTCTGCCAACGTTAGTGCGTCCCTTCTAGGAACTCCTCGAAGCTACCTGCCGAACCCGCTCGGTGGCTGCTCGTTCTCTACCGTGAACTCGGACTGATTATAAACCGTGTACGGCACCCTCGAGTTGGACTTCATCCAGCCCATGTTGAGCGCCGTCACCGCCGCCAGCACCCCCAAGGCGAGCAACACGACCCGGTAGCCTGTCCCCGGGGAGCCGTACCTGAAACGCATCCGCCCCCGCAGATAGGTCACCAAAGCCCCCAAAGTAGCGAGGACCATGACGAGCATCATGAGGTAGCGCATGTGGAAGAACGGGAAGTTCGCGATCGCAGCCGGCGCGATCGAGTACAGCCCCGCCAACGCCGCTACCAGCCCGAAGAACTGTATGGGGCGCCGTCCCCCGCGGTCCGGGTGTCTCCCCGCTCCTATGTACATGGCGACGTTCGACAAGACGAAGAGCCCCACGACCAGTATGAGGTTCGTGTAGAGCAGGGTCGAGGTGAAGGTGCCGCCGGAGCCCTCGCCCACGAGACGGTCATAGGAGCCGACGGAGGTCATCGAGTAGACGATTAAGAAGCCCCCGATCGGCTGCAAGAGCAGGAAGCCCACTCCCCAGGTCAGCCCCACCGAGGTAGACCAGTCGTAGAAGGCCTTGTCCGACTGAGTCTTCGAGCGTATGTACATAAAGGCGGCCCACGCGGCGAGCGCGAAGGCCGGCCAGGAGAGGTTCGCGAAGGTGCGGTGCAGGATCATCTCGACGAACATCGGGTTGAAGA
>JALZFJ010000370.1 GCA_030867425.1 Actinomycetota bacterium
CCGTGGTATTTGGGCTGGTAGCAGCTCATGGCGCGTACTTTGGGCGACGCCTGGCGGGCCTGGCCGAAGTCGAGCAGCGTGCTGGGAGTGCAGAGGAGGCCCGCTCTCTTGCAGAAAAGCGCCACGCACTCCAAAGGCTCTCGCTAGGGGTATCTCAACTAAATCTATTACTTAGCGTTATAGTTGTAATCCTAGCTGTTAACGGGTAACAAGCAATGCCTGTGAGCTTCGTCGGAACCACACCGCTACCCAGATGGTAGGCTTTGGAATTAAGGAGCGGAGGAGGAGGGATTCGAACCCTCGATACGCCGTTAAGACGTATTGCGGAGCGCTAGTGCCGGAGCTGTTCGCCGGTGTACAAAAACACCTGCAAGTAGGCATATTTTTTCTGTTTTCTAATCGCGTGTGTTCGCAGTCGTTCGTATGGGTTGGTGTCAGAACCGATCGGATACTCCGAGGATTCACATCCTCTTGACTCTCTGGTGAGCGTGGAAGGGCGTGCCGGTTCATGAGCTCTGTGACAGTGATGAGAGACCTCGCTGCTGTTTTGAGACAGCATTTAAGAGTATCTTTCAAAACTTTCATTGGTCCTAGATCATTCTCTTCGAGAACTCGCTGGTTGAACTAACCGGTCGGTCACTCCATATAATCACCCGAATGCTATAGGTTGCGAAAGCGCCGCGCTACTTTTGCCAGCGGGCCTGTCGCTATCCAATAACCCGGAAGGAGATCACAATCATAATAAGAAGCCTTGCACATCCGTCCCTGGTGGCGGTGCTGATGGTGGCAACTGTTTCTGCGGTCGCAGGCGGCGAAGCTGCAGGTCATGAAGCTACCGCTCAGGAGAGCACAACCTCGATGACCACGACAGCTACGCAGGGCGAAGACAGCACTGCCGGGGAATCAAGAGTTCAGCAAGCGCCGGCGCTGCCCGGGGCGCAGTCCATCTCGTCGAGCGACCGGGTCTATACGGCCGACCAGTCCTCCAACACGGTCACGGTTATCGATCCGTCCGCAAATGATAACGAAGGCGAGGTGCTGGGGACCATCTCGCTAGGTCAACCTCGTCTCGATGGCGTTTTAGATCCGGTGGACAGAAACCAGGTGAATACCCACGGCCTCGGTTTCTCTCCCGACGGGCGGTTCCTCGACGTTGTCGATGTCACTTCCAACGCCACCCAGATAGTAGACACCTCCTCTAACAAGGTCGTGCAGACGAGCTATGTAGGTCGTTCCCCTCACGAAGCCTTCATCTCGCCGGACGACACCCAAGTCTGGACAGCAGTTCGCGGCGAGGATTACGTCTCGGTCACCAGCCTAGACAGCGGCGAGGAGGTCGACCGGATCGAGACCGCCAAAGGTCCCTCGAAGGTTGTGTTCAGTCCGGACGGTGTGCAGGCCTTCGTCAACCACTTCGACGCGAGCGAGCTCGATGTAATCGACGTAGCCAGGCGCGAGGTAACAGATCGCATAGCGATTCCGGATGAGGCTGGCGCCACCGCCGACGAGGCGATCTCTCCAGACGGCGAGGAGATCTGGATGGGTCACCCGATGACGGGCAAGACAACCGTGGTGAATGTTGGAGAGCCCACGGTGGAGGCAGTGCTCGACACCGGACCGCGGACCAACCACCCGAACTTCGTCACCAACGAGAATGGCGAACGGCTGGCCTATGTCACCGTCGGCGGCGAGAAAAAGACCCTGGTATATCGCCGCTCGGAGGACGACGGCGAGCCCGAGATGGTGACTGAGATCGAGAACAGCGGCGCGAGCCCGCACGGTATCTGGCCGAGCCCGGACAACGCCCGAATCTATGTGGCGCTGCAGAAATCCGACGCCGTGGACGTAATCGATACTTACACTAACGAGGTGATCAACACGCTAAAGGTTGGCCAGGACCCCCAGGCCCTGGTCTACGTAGCAGGGGCCGATCCGGAAGGTGGCGGGCAGTCTACCCTTACCCAGCAGGGCATCGGCAAGCGTATCGAGAACTTCGACCTTGAGGTGCGAGGCGTAGAATCAGGAAGTGGCACAGCCAGCATTCGCGAAGTCATGGGGCTTGAGGAGATCGACGTGGCGGCAAGCGGGCTGCCGGCGAACCAGACGTTCACGGTCTACGCGTCCGACGGCGAGAACGAAGTCGCCCTCATGGAAGCAACGAGCAATGGTGCGGGTATGATACCTGAGGCGCTGGCGTTCACGAAGTTCTTTGCCAACGGCTACGACCAGGTCATACTGGAGGCTCGGTAGTAGCTCAAACCTACTGTTCTATTGAGCGGAACTAGCGCTTTGGTGCTGTAAGCAGCGCTAGTCCCTGCAGCGACGGCCGAGTAAGGATGCGTTGGTGGATACAATCCAGATTAGGAGCGCCTTGCGCGAGCCTCATGCTAGGTAGTTAAGGCAGACTAACGAACAGCCGAGATGAAGGAACGCCTCGTGGAGGTCGGCCCGCCGCTCGTAGCGTACCGCTAGCCTGCGGTACTTCACCAGCCACGCAAGCGCTTGCTTCATCACCCACTGGTGCCGTCCCAGCCTCTTGCTAGGCTCGGCCTCTCGTCGGGCGATGCGTGAGGTTATGCCCTTTTCCTGAGCGCTTTACGGCAGCGGGGGAAGTCGTAGCCTTGTCGGAATGCAGCTTCTTGGGACGTTTCCTCGGCCTGCCACCGTGTAAGGGCGGGGCTCTGCTAGGGAGTGCGTTGGTGCCAAGCTGGGGTCAAAAGGGCTGCAACTTCTACATCTCTCATTCTTCGCCTGTGTGTTCGCCCTGCAAACAATCGGTTTTCGGAGCGGAGGAGAGATTCGAACCCTCGATACCTCGTTCAGAGGTATTACGCAGCGATGATACCGCGGCTGTTCGCCGGTGTACAAAAACTCCTGCAAGTAGGCGTATTTTCTCCGTTGTCTCATCGCACGTGTACGTCGCTGTTCGTGCGGGTTGGTGTCAGCGCTGGTGTCAGAACGACCGAACGGCTCCGGGGATACACATTATCTCGTCTCTCTGGCGAGGGTGTGCAAAAAGCGGGCAGAGATCTCAGCCCTCTTTATTGTCTCAACGTTTCTCCTGAAAACTGAAGGTATTCATTTGGCTTGCTATGGTCATCGACGACCGCCTCACCACACCTTCACATGAGAGTGATACGGATGCGATCTCTAGGTATAAGTATCCTCTCGAACTCAACAACCGCGGTGGTGTGACCGCTTCTTGAAGGAGGACGCCGAAGTCGGCTACTACGAAGGTGAAGAGTAGCGTCTCCGAGTACGGGAGCATCAAGCGGCCCGTTGAGGCCAAGGAGACGGCACCCCGTCTTTGGCAGTGGCATGCTCCTCAGCTCACGCTTACAATCAGAAATGCCAGTTAGCGACTACCGGACCGCTACAGACGGTGCTATGGGCTGCCCAGCGAATTGCTCAGGGACGACGCGAGGCTGACGGTTTTGCAAAAGTATCCACCCGAAGGAAGATTTGCCGCCGAGAATCGACCGGCGAACGACGAAGCTCCGGACGTGCCCCCGGAGCATGTCTTACTCTCGAGCAGCGGCCGGGGTTGGAGTGGCGTTGATGCAGCGGAGATTCATCATCCTCAAGATGACTTCGGTACGCCCGCCATCCCGCACCACGTGCTCGTAATCAATCTTGGTAGCCCCGTCAACGCTAAGGAAACACTTCGGGGACGAGAAGGATACTTGGGCTCCGGCAACATTGTGGTGCTCCCTGCGGGAGCGCCCCGCGAATGGCACCTGGAGAGGCGGGGGGAGGTGAGGCACCTGCACCTCTACCTCGATCCGACGCTGATGCGGGATATTGCCGCTGGAGCCGGCCTCGACCCGGACAAAGCGGAGCTCGTCGAGGCCTTGGGCGTCCGCGATCTGAAGATCGAGCACGCGGCGATGTCGCTGCTTTCGGAGCTCCGTTCCGAGGACCTGGGTACCAGGATCTACGCCGAGTCTATAGCCAACGTGCTGGCGGTCAACCTGCTGAGGCACCACTCCTCACTGGGACTCTCATCCGTGCGCAAGCTGGAGCACGAGCGCCCCGGCGGCCTTTCGGAAGCTTCCCTACGAGCGGCACTCGACTACGTAGGCGATAACCTCGCAGCGGACTTGTCCCTTGCCGAGATTGCCCGTGAGATAAGCATGAGCCCCTACCACTTCTCAAGGATGTTCAAGATTTCCACGGGATTCTCCCCGCACCAATACATCATCCGACAGAGGATCGAGCGAGCCAAGGTGCTACTCACGAACACCGACCTGCCCGTGGGTGTGGTGGCCCAGGAGGTGGGCTTCGCGAGCCCCAGTCACTTCACCCAGCAGTTCCGTCGCCTGGTCGGCGTCTCGCCTAGATCCTTTCGCTAGGGCTTCTCACAGAAGAACTAGAACCCAATAAAAACCGCAACACCTCGGAAGCCAACCAGATCGCCATTGTAGGTACTGCTCCCTGGGCCGCTTCGGGGCATGAGGCGTTTGAGATCAAATTGGCGAACCGGCTCGCGAGCCCCGGGGAAGGCACTCGAAATCACGATAAAGCTCGTCGTTTAATTAGGGGGCTTCGGCAGGAATGTCGTCGTAAGCAGCTAAAAGCTCGTCTGTCCGGCGAACTGGGATCAGGCCGAGTGGCGCTCGGAATCCTGCCTGAAGGCTTTGCGATAATCGGTTGGGGCTACACCCACCACCCGCTTGAAGTGAAGGCGGAGCGTGGCGCTCGTGCCAAAACCGCAGTTTTGCGCGATCCACTCCACGGGTGCATCCGAGGTCTCCAGTCGATGCTGAGCGGCGAAGATGCGTTGGTTGAGCAGCCACTTCAGCGGAGTGGTTCCTGATACCTCCCGGAAGCGGCGGGCGAAGGTACGGGCGGACATGCGCGCGTGCGCCGCCATGCGCTCCACCGTAAGGGGCTCGTTGAGGTTTGCACGAGCCCACTCCAGGGTCTCCGTCAACGGCCCTTTATTAGGATCCGCTGCCACAGGCGCCTTCACGAATTGAGCTTGCCCCCCGTCCCGATGAGGAGGCACGACCATGCGGCGAGCGAAGATGTTAGCGACCTCTGCTCCATAATCCAGGCGCACCAGATAGAGGCACAGATCTATCCCCGCTGCCGTCCCAGCCGAAGTGAGGATCTGCCCCTCGTCGACGTAAAGAACAGACGGGTCGAGCTCGATGTCCGGAAACCTCTTCGCGAAGGCGTCGGTGTACATCCAGTGGGTCGTTGCCCGTCGACCGTCGAGCAGACCGGCGGCAGCGAGGACGAACGCGCCCGAACAAAGAGAAACGATCCGCGCTCCACGCCGGTAACTCCGTCGTAGAGCCTCCAGTAGGGTCGTTGGTGGGCTCTCCTCGACATCACGCCAAGCTGGTACCACTACGGTCTGGGCCTGATGCAGATCGGAAAGCCCGTAAGGTGCCTCAATCCCAAACCCCGCCTTTGTGCGCAGCGGCCCCTCCTCGGCAGCGCAGACGATAAGCTGGTAGTTGGGCACCCCCATGTCCGAGCGGTCGATACCGAACACCTCACAAGGCACAGCCATCTCGAATGGGGGTATCTGGTCGAAAACGACGAGCGCTACAGTGTGCATGGGGCCAGCTTAGCAGATCTAGAAGCCGTTGGCAGAAAATTGACGTATATTGACATTCCTGCCACTTGTAGGTAGGTCGGTGCCACCCCAGAATCTCAGTGTGAGCTTCAGAGCAGAGAATATAAGGAGGCCTACTATGAACGAGATAGTGGTTCGCTGGGGTAATCCTGAGGACAGGAGCAGGATCACCCACATTCTGAGATTGAACTCGATGCCCGCGCGGAACGTCCCTATGAGGACATACATCGTTGCCGAGGAGAGGGGCGAGGTCTTGGCGGTCGTGAGCTACCGTACAAGACGCAAACGCCTTTTGCTCGGTTCGCTGGCGGTCGATCCGTGGGCCGGGGAGCACCGCTTCGCCGTAGCGCTGTACTCGGGCGCTAAAGACCTAACGCGAGAGATGGGCTTGCGGGAGGTGTGGGTCGACTCAGACGATAAGCGAGAATATCTGCTCGAAGCAGGATACCATCGGCGCGTCGGCGGGTGGCGGGTGGACACGATGCCGCCCTTCTATGAATACGAAGAGCTTCCCAAGAGTGGATGGCGTAGAGTGCTGTTCCTGTGGGGTGCTCCTAACGTTCCATTTTTCCGGGCCTTCCGAACTTAGGCCTGTTAGCGAGCAACCAAGACAGATGGGAGGAATAAGTGGGAGAGATTCGCAGGACACGGCGCACGCTCGTAGGCCTTAGCCATAGCGCCGAGGACGGCACCCTTCACCGACTTACCGACAGAACCGGGGATTAGAGGCGAGGGCTGTTCTGAGCGGGGGTCAAAAAGAGCAAGAATTTGATGAAACAGCACAAGTATTCGGCAGCGGATTGGACCGCCGTCACGAATACTGCTGCCATGCCTCGCGATAGGTCTCCTAACCGCCGTGTATGGGGATGGCCAGTGCTGGGGGCCACTCGTCGCCGCCCACCTGGCAAACGATGCGGGCAACTTTGGACCGGCCCTCATTGCTGCCTCGGCCGTGGTTGCTCTGGGCGGCTTGCTGATGCCGGCCGTGGGGCTATTAGGCACAACCTCAACCGAAAGCAGAAGGGAGTACGTTCATGTCAATAGACACTAGGGCCAGAGAGTCCTTGGGCATCGAGTACCCGATCGTGCAGGCCCCGATGGCCGGGGGGCCAACCACCCCTAAGCTTGTCGCTGCGGTCTCCAACGCTGGAGGCTTAGGCTCTTTGGGTGCCGCCTACTTGTCACCGGAGACATTGAGAGAGCAGGTGTGGGAGATCTGTGACCTCACGGAGGAGCCGTTCGGCGTCAACCTGTTCGTGCCTTCGTCGTTCGACGCGGACCCCGCAGTGATCGAGCGCGCCAATGCGCTCCTCGGGCCGTACCGAAAGGAGTTGGGGATCAAAGCTCCCGAGAAGATCTCCTCCTTTGCGGAGAGCTTCGAGGACCAGCTTGAGGTGGTACTCGAAGAGCGGGTGCCGGTCTTTAGCTTCACCTTTGGCTCCTTGGGACCGGAGCTCGTCGGCCGGCTCAAGGAGAACGGCACGGCGGTGGTGGGCACGGCGACCACCGTGCGCGAAGGCTTGAGGCTCGAAGAGGACGGGGTGGACGTGGTCGTCGCGCAGGGCAGCGAGGCAGGCGGGCACCGAGGGACGTTCTTGGGAGACTTCAAAGATGCCTTGATCGGCACGATGGCCTTGGTCCCGCAGATGGTCGACGCCCTCGCGATACCGGTGGTCGCCTCAGGCGGAATCATGGACGGTCGAGGGCTGGCGGCAGCCCTCGTTCTAGGGGCCGAAGCTGCCCAGATGGGGACCGCCTTCCTCGCCTGCAAAGAGAGCGGCGCTCACCCCGAGTTTAAGAGGGCGGTGCTGAAGGCCGCGGAGGACGAGACGGCCGTCACGCACGCCTTCTCCGGCAGGGCGGCTCGCGGGGTCAAGAATCGGTTCTTAATCGAGGTGGGCGCACACGAGGAGGAACTCCCGCCCTTCCCCGTCCAGAACACACTGACCAAGGATATTCGCGCGGCGGCGCAAGAGCAGGATCGCCCGGAGTTCATGTCGCTGTGGTCCGGACAGGCCCCGCGCCTAGCCCGCCCCACCAGCGCGGCCGAGCTCGTCAGAAGCGTGGCCGAGGGAGCCGAGGTTGCTCTGCGCGAGCTTGCAAAATAATCGACGTAGGAGGGTCCTGGCCTGGAGACTATGTTTAAGGAAGGAGGGAGATCATAGAACAAAGCTCATCATTGGCAGGGTATAGCAGACAGGAAAACATCGACTTGACGCGCCTCGCGCAAACCGACAGCGGGGAAGAATTCGGGAGTTTCATAGATAGACACTCTATATCTAAACCAACGCGCTAGGCCTTACCTTCAACGCCCGCGCCAGCTTGCTCATGGTCACTGGCGATGCTCGGGTCGCGCCGCGTTCAAGTCTCGTGATGGTTGTGCGGTTCACCCCGCTAA
>JALZFJ010000388.1 GCA_030867425.1 Actinomycetota bacterium
TTGCGGATACCCGAGAGCGTCTCCTTGAAGACCTCCACCACCTCGAAATCCGCACGCTCTGCGTAGTCGATGAGGTCCCTCTCCTGACGATCGCAGTCCTGGTCGGAGGTAGAGACCCGACAATAGATCGCAACCCTACGACGCCGCTGCGTGCCCTCGTTGTGCTGTACCAACTAAACCCCTCCGGTTTTCCAAGCTTGTAACCTGCCGAAACAGCAGGTTTCCGGCTCGACGGAAGCGTACCAGATAGGGATTGCCTTCTCCGATACACTCCCGCTGTCATGAGCCGGCGGCATCGCATCGGGGAAAGGGATAAGAAGTCGAGGAGGTTTTTGGTCATGATGGGCACCAGGCAGCGCGACTTCCGGCCACTGCCCGAAAGCATCTCGCTAGAAGAGCTGGTCCCGAAGGACAACTTCTACCGTCGCCTGGATGAGAGGATCGACCTCTCTTTCGTGAGGGAACTGGTGCGTCCTTTGTATGCTAAAGGCGGCAGGCCCAGCGTCGACCCGGTGGTCTTCTTTCGCTTGCAACTGGTCATGTTCTTCGAGGACATCCGCTCGGAGCGCGAGCTCATGAGGGTGGCAGCAGACCGCCTTAGCGTCCGCTGGTTTTTGGGGTACGACTTGCACGAGCCGCTGCCCGATCACTCCAGCCTGACGCGCATCCGCGAACGCTACGGGTTGGAGGTCTTCAGACATTTCTTCGAGCTAATAGTGGAGATGTGCTTCGAGGCCGGGCTGGTGTGGGGCAAGGAGCTGTTCTTCGACTCGACCAAGGTCGAAGCGAACGCCGCGGTGGACTCCCTGGCCCCGAGGTGGGCGGTAGAGGCGCACTTGGAGGAACTCTTCGAGGAAGAAGAGATACACCCACCGCAGCAACAATACGAAGAGATCTCCGAGAAGAGCTGCGAGATCGCGCAGTTGCCCACGGCCCGTGAGGATGGCCTCCGGGTGCGCAACGCTGCAAAGAACGATTGGATCTCCAGGGCCGGGCGGCAGGACCGCCCGTTTGAGAGCGGTTACCGGCCGCGCACCTCCGACTCGCGGGCGTCAAAGACCGATCTCGATGCCACCCCGATGACCTGGGCGAAATCCGGCAGAAGGCTCGGCTACCAGGTCCACAACGTCGTGGACGGAGGCAAGGCCAGGATCATCCTCAATGCCCTGGTCACCCCCTCAGAGGTCACCGAGAACCGCCCCATGCTCGACCTGCTCTGGAGCACCATCTTCCGGTGGCGCATCCATCCCCGCCAGGTCACCGGCGACGCCAAGTACGGCACCCGCGAGAACGTGGCCGGCCTCGAAAGGATGGGCATTCGGGCGTACGTGGCGATCCCCAACTTCGACTTCCGCGACACCGGCCTCTTCGGCCCCGGCCACTTCCGCTACGATCCCGAGAAGGACGTCCACGTCTGCCCTGCTGGAGAACTGTTGCGCCGGCGAGCGCGCAACAGCGGTGCTCGGGGAACGATGTACCGTGCCAAACCCGAAACCTGCAACGCCTGCGAGCTCAAGAAGCTGTGCACCGACTCAAAGAACGGGCGCACCGTCTACCGCCCACGGGACGAGGACTACTACGACAGGGTGCGCGCCTACCGCGGGACCCATCCCTACGAGAAAGCCCTACGAAAGAGGAAGGTGTGGGTCGAGCCCTTGTTCGCCGAGGCCAAAGACTGGCACGGGATGAGGAGGTTCCGCTTGAGGAGGCTCGAGAAGGTGAACATAGAAGCTCTGCTGATCGCCTCGGGCCAGAACGTAAAGCGGCTGCTCGAGTTCGGGAGCCGCAGGCCGAAGAAGCAGGCGCAGGCGGCGGCTCTGCGCCCGTCGGACACCCTCCGCTATGAGAGTGGTCGCGCTCGGGAGCATCGTTCGGGCCGCTCATGGCGGCCAACGAGGGCATTTTTCAACAGCCTGCATCGTTTTTAGAACAGCGACTTAAGGCGAGTTATTCACCGAACTTCGCCTCTGCGGCGTTCTCCGAAGTTCGCACCGAGCCTCGGTCGGTGGCATCATACTCGTGGTGGAAAGGGTAGTGACCCGTC
>JALZFJ010000415.1 GCA_030867425.1 Actinomycetota bacterium
GTCTCCTGCTAGCGATAAGCTACGTCAACACCCGCTGGGAGATGCCGCCTCCGGAGGCCAGCGCCTACGAGCCCGGCAATCCCCACGGCCGGGGAGCCTACGGGATCATGCAACTGGTCCAGAACGACTCTGCAGACACCTTGGGCGAGGCGTCGAGGCTGACCGGCATCCCCGAGGAGCAGCTCAAGTCAGACCGTAGATCCAATATCTTGGGCGGGGCGGCGCTCTTGGCAGCGTCCCAGGGAGAGAAGCCCGCTACCTTGGGCGACTACTTCGGGGCAGTGGCAGGCAATGGGGGAAGCGGTAAGTCCTACGAGGCGGTGTCCGGGGTCGGAGCCGGTGAGCTCTACGCCGAGCGTGTCTTCGAGACGCTGGAGCAGGGCGCTCAAGCGTATACTCTCGACGGCGAGCAAGTCTCTCTGTGGGCCCAGAGCTTGACGGCTTGGGTAACGGATCTTCTGGACGAGGTGCTCTGATGGTCGGCGAATACTTGGGCTCGACCTACTATCCGGCGAACTCCAACAACTACACGGCGGCGAACCGCCCCTACTCCAACCCGATAAACAAGATCGTCATCCACGTCACCCAGGGCTCCTGGTCGGGCGCCATAAACTGGTTCCAAAACTCCAACGCTCAGGCTTCGGCCCACTACACCGTCCGCTCCTCGGACGGCTTTATCGGCCAATCGGTTTTGGAGAAGAACATCGCCTGGCACGCGGGGAACTTTCCCTACAATCAGACCTCCATCGGTATAGAGCACGAGGGCTACGTCTCAGACCCCAAATGGTTCACCGAGGCCATGTACCACTCGTCGGCCAAGCTCTCGGCGTACCTGTGCAACAAGTACGGCATCCCGGTCGACTGGGTCCACATTATCGGGCACGACGAGGTTCCATACCCGAACACTCACACTGACCCTGGCTACCACTGGAATTGGTACAAGTACATGGACTACGTCGAGTACTACGCTGGCTGATGTTGACCACTTACCCTCTCTACTAGAATGCGGAAGACGTGAGGCAATGGGTTTGAGACCTTTCAGAGTGGTGATTTGGGTCGCCTTACTGGTTGCCGTTTTGGCCACCGGATGTGGCCAGGGTAGCCGACAAGAACAAGGAACCGGAACGACCGAGGACACATCCGCCGTGTCAGAGAGCCAAACCCGGCAGGAGACGACTTCCGAAGAAGAGACGGCTCGGGAGGAAGTACCTTTCACCGCGGCTTCCGAGATGAGCGGGGGTTCAGAGGGAGCAGCGGACAGTATCCAAGAGGTAAGATTCGGCGAGCACGAGGGCTACGAACGGATGGTCATAGACTTCGGGTCGGAAGGTGCTCCTTCTTCTCGGATTCCCGCTTGGTCGCTGAGCAGTCCTACTGGGGAGGGGTATGCGCGGATCATGTTTCCGGGCGTGGGCGCTACGCCGGTCTCTGACGGGGCCTTCAGCGGCTCTATCATGGACAACTTCTACGTGGTCCGGGCTCCCGGTGGGGGCATGTTCGTGGACATCTTCGCCACGGGAGCGTTCCAATACCGTGTAACGGAGCTCTCCGACCCGGGGCGCCTGGTCATCGACTACCGCCCCGCAAGCGTCGATCTGAGCTTCCCGATCCCGGCCCGGGCAGAGAGGACAGTTCTCTTTCAACCCCGGAAGGGGGAAGCCATAACCAGTCCGCTAACGGTAAGCGGCTACTCCCGCAGCTTCGAGGCCTCGAATACCATCAGGCTGGTAGATTCGGGCGGCAACATTCTCGCCCAGAGCACCGTCTTGTCCAACGACTGGACCGAGACCTGGGGGTACTTCGAAGCGTCGCTAGAGTTACCTGCCTTCGAGGGACAAGCGTTCCTCCGTGTCGGCAGCGAGAGCCCGCGCGACGGTTCGTTCGAAGGAGTCGAGGTTCCGGTTACTTACGGTGGAGGCCAGCAATAGGAGGTGCTCACGAGATCAAGCCCACAGAGGCGGCTCGCCGCGAAGACCACGAGCACGGAGCCCTAAGCCTTACCGGCGGCCTCTCCCCCGTTTTTTGCCCACGACGGTCATTCTTATTATCCAT
>JALZFJ010000008.1 GCA_030867425.1 Actinomycetota bacterium
GGCACGCAAGAAGATAAAGAAGAAGCTATGGTAGAAGAAAGCGAAAAGCACGTCGTAAGCCGCGAGGCACCCGAGACGCGGGATCGGTATCAGCACTTTCTCTCGATACCGACCCGCTGGATGGACAACGACGTCTACGTCCACGTCAACAACGTCGTCTACTACTCCTACTTTGACACCGTTGTGAACGGGTATCTGATCTCCTCGGGTGTCCTGGACATAGAGGAGAGCCCGGTCATCGGCCTCGTTGTCGAGACGCAATGCAGGTTCTTCAGACCAATAGCCTTCCCTGATATCGTGCATGCTGGCTTGCGCGTCGCCCGGCTCGGCAACAGTAGCGCCCGCTACGAGATCGGTCTCTTCCGCAACGGCGACGAGATCGCCGCTGCACAGGGGCACTTCGTACACGTCTATGTGGACCGCGAGACCCGCAAGCCAGCCGGGCTTCCGCAAGAGATGCGCGCGGCGCTCGAACGCCTGCTCGTTCAGGAGTGAATCTCATCCGGCATCGTGTATGCCGGTTATAGTTGAAGCGTTGACCCATGTCACTGGAAGTGAATCGGCAGTAACTGAGCGTCAAGCAGAAAGTGAGGCGCCCCGACCTTTATACTAGCCGATGGCTCGGTTGAAATCGTAGAGGACTGGAGCGTCACCTACTTCAGCAACGATTACCAACGTGTTCGCGGCGTCCTCGCCGCGAAGATCGCCGAGGTCGTGTAGCGGGCACTGAGCGACATACCAAACTTCGACACCGACGAGAAGTGGGCCATCCATATTAGTGCTCAGTGTAAAATGCCAGAGTTGGCGAGCTGGGAATGTCGTACTAAGTTTGGGTAGATTCCTTAGAGATTTGAAGAGCATTTTGGGCCCAGGTGCGCTCAAACGGGTGGTACGCAAAATGCTAGATGACGACTGCCCCGGACTAGCGGGGCAGATGGCTTACTTTACATTGCTCTCGCTATTTCCCTTACTTATGTCCCTAGTCGCTGTAGCGGGTCTCGTAATGGATGATCCCGAGTCCGCCCTCAGGACCCTGACCGAAAGTATGCAGGGGGTCTTGCCTCAAGAAGGGATGGGTCTCCTGGTGGATTACATCGACCGCACGCTGCGGAGTGCGACTTCAGGCGTTCTACTTTTCGGTATCTTGGCCACCCTTTGGTCCGGATCGACCACGTCGCACGTCCTAATTAATGCTGCAAATCGGGCATATGAGCTGAGGGAGACCCGACCGTTGTGGAAGGTGTGGAGTGTTTCCCTTTTGATGGTTTTCTGCTTAGCGCTCCTCATAGGAGCCTTGGCCCTCGTGATCTTCAGTCCCGCGACCGGAGGCTACCTACAAAGGCTCACCGGGCTGCCCGACTTCTTTCTTACCCTCTGGGGTATCATGCGTTGGGTGGTAGCCTTCACCGCCGTGACCCTCGTACATTCCATCCTATACTACATGGTTCCAAGCGCCGATGTGCCCTTCAAATGGATCACTCCCGGTGGCCTGACGTCCACCATTCTCATCCTGCTCTCCAGCGTGGCGTTGAGCTTCTACGTCGCAAATTTTGGGCGTTACGATCAGCTCTATGGGCCGATCGGGGCGGTCATAGTCCTGATGCTCTGGCTCTACGTCGGGAGTTTCATGATTATTCTCGGAGTGGAGATAAATGCCGTACTAGCCCGCATGACCGAGGAGCGAAAGGACACCAAGATCATCCAGTCGGATAACCGTGCCGACGAGCCGAACCCTTAAGAGCGTGTTTTCAGAACCGCTTGGCTGGGAGCTGGTGTCGTGACGGCAAACCGCGCTTGGCCTATCGGGAAGCGAAGCTGCCCAATCGGTAACCGCAACCCGAGGTACGGCAGACAGGTTTTGAAACGTACTCAAAGACGGTTTTTAGAAAGGCAGAGAAGATTGGAGACGTACGGTCGAGAATGGTACTTTTAATTGTGCCACCGGCTGGCGGAGTATCCACCCAACATCTACCAAGCTAACTTCGACGCGGCCGGGACAAAGGAGGCGCGAAATTGATCCAGGAATCCATCATAAAAGACCCCGCACTCGCTCCCGAGGGGCACCGCAAGATCCACTGGGTATCCCAGCACTCGCCCGTCCTGAACAACGTCTCCAAGAGCAAGCTCGCCGACGGCGGTCTCCGAGGGCGCAAGGTTGCGATGACCATCCACCTGGAGGCGAAGACGGCGTACCTGGCGCTCTTGCTCGCCGAGGCCGGGGCGGACGTGACGGTCGCGGGGAGCAACCCGCTCTCGACCCAGGACGCCGTGTGCGCGGCCCTGGTCGAGCGGGGGGTACGCGTCTTCGCCACCCACGACCCGCCCGACGAGGAGTTCGAGCGGTACTTGCACCGGACCCTAGAGACCGGCCCTGAGATCATCTTGGACGACGGAGCGGAGCTCGTCGGGAGGCTGATCGACCACCACCAGGACCTCGTTGGGAACGTGATGGGGGCTTCGGAGGAGACTACGACCGGCATCCTAAAGCTCAAGGCGATGGAAGTGGAGGGCGTCTTGTCCTTTCCGGTCCTGGCGGCGAACGACGCCAAGATGAAGCACCTCTTCGACAACCGCTACGGGACCGGGCACTCCTCGCTCGTCGCTCTGCTCGCGAACACGAACCTCTTCATCAGCGGCAAGGTGGTCGTGGTGATGGGGTTTGGCTGGGTGTCGAGGGGCCTCGCCAAATACGCTGACGGTTTGGGGGCGCGGGTTATCGTCTGCGAGCCTGACCCGGTCAAGCTACTCGAAGCCTACGCCGAGGGCTACGAAGTGATGAATTCGATGCAGGCTGCGGAAGTAGGGGACGTCTTCCTCACCGGCACGGGGAACTTAAAGGTCTTGGGCAAAGAGCACCTGCGGAGGATGAAAGACGGGGTTTTGCTCGCCAATGCGGGCCACTACGACCACGAGTTCGACCTGGCGGCGTTGAGGGAGATGGCGGTGGAGACGCGCGAGGTGCGTGAGAACGTCACCGAGTACGAGCTTTCGGACGGCCGGCGGCTGCATGTCCTGGCCCGCGGGAGGCTAGTCAACATCGCGGCCGGGGATGGGCACCCGGTCGAGATCATGGACCTCACCTTCGCCGTGCAGGCGCTGGGCGTGCACCACCTGGCGATAAACGCCGCTAGTATGCAACCCGGCCTCCGCTCCATCCCAGACGAGATAGATCAGTACATCGCCCGCGCCAAGCTGGCTTCTTTGGGCGTCGAGCCCGAGCAGCTCACCGAGGAGCAGATCCGCTACCAGAAAAGCTGGCATGCCGGACCGTTGAACCCGGCCACTTAGGAGTTGGGCTTCCGGTGTTCTTGGTAGGAGCTTGCGCGTGAGAACGTTGACCATCCGTTACACGGGTTTTCGGGAGTGCCCCAACTGCGAAGGGCGCGGCGACAACGGAGCGGCGTGGCGACCGTTCCCGTGCAAGCGGTGCGAGGGGCGAGGAAAGCTGGTGACGGACGTTGAGGTGGAGGACTCGGAGGAGGGGAAGCTACCCCGCACCTCCTACGACTTCAACGCGAAGGGCGAGGTTTTTCTCCTGGACTTCGACGAGGATGAGGAGTTCGAGGTCATTCGTCCCGAGGGGTACCACTAGGATCGACGCGGGCCATGAGCCTCAAGCCCTGGGCAAAGGCAGCGGCGATGCCGACGCCGAAGACGTCCCAGGTGGCCCAACTCGTGTAGGAGGGCCAACCGAAGCTTGCGAACCTCTCGGCGTAGCCCTCCGGGTCACCGGCCCCGGCCCAGACGTAGGCGATGGGGAAGAGGAGCCACTCGACCGCGGTCGCGCCGACGGTCATGAAGATGGCTGCCAAGACGCCCCACCAGCCGCCCCTCAGTACGAGGACGACGGAGAGGGCTACGTAGACCACTTCGCGGGCGAAGAAGAGCAGCTGCTCCCGGCCCAGCTCTTCGTAGGCGCTCTGGAAGGAGAACATGGTCGTCCCAAACCCGAAGAGGGCGGCCGCGAAGGCGCAGGCGACGGTGAGCGGTATCAGGGAGCGCGCGTTGCTCTTCATGCGACGCATTATAGTGCCCCTTACTACGCTCGACCTTCCAGGGCCGCGAGGACGGCTCTCGCGTCCAGGCGATTTTTGAAGGGGACGACCTCGCCCCGTGTCGCGGCGGAGAGGGCTTCGGGGGAGGCGCTAAGAGACTCGGGCGCGGCGACGAGGACGCGATGACCGCGCTTTGCGGCCTCCCGCAAGAGCTCGACCCGCTCCACGAGGTGCCTCTCGGACCAGAAACCTAGGATCTCTAAGTGGACCGTCTCGCCGTTCTCCACGTTCCGGAGCGCGAAGTCCGGGACGAGCGCGGTCTTGAGCGGCGGGACCGGGAGTATTCCCCCTCCTGGTTCGAGATTCCAGGCGTCGGTGTCCTTTGCCCGGTCCCACGCCTTTGCGAAAGCCTCGCGCACGTCGCCCTCGCTCACTACCTCAGCGGGGCCTTTGTAGTGGCTGACGAGGTCCGAGGCTTCGGAGTCTAGCTCCAGGACGGCTTCGCGGCCCTTCCAGGAGACGTTGGCGCGGAGCTTCCATGGGGAGGTGAGGAGGAGGCCGGGGAGGAACTTGGCGAGCCTCAGACCGTACTTACGGGTTCCGCCGAAGAGGGAGAGCGGGCCGTCGAGGTGGAGCCGGTGGCCCTCGTCGAGGGGTTCGAGGCGGTAGATCAGGCCGAGGAGCTTCACGTAGCGGAAGACGAGCCGGGCGTCGGCTTCTTCCCCGAGGTCCACAGAGAGGTCCTTCGCGGAGTAGAGGACGCCTTGGGCCTGGGCTACGTTGTAGCGTGAGATCAGGGCCTCTGGCGTGATCACCTCGAATCCGGCGAGAAGCTGCGCCCCCTGCCGGTCGGCATACATCAGACCGGCGGGGTCTCTTACCCTCGTCTCCTCGGAGACCCGTGAGAGCACCTCCTCCCTGGTGTTGCCGAGAAGGGTTCCCCTCGCCGAGGGGAACTCGGGCAGGGCGGCGGCGAGCTCGAAGACGCGGGTCCGCAAGGTGTATGGGTCAGCCTCCGTCGGGAACGCCCACGTCGCCTTTTCTTCGAGGAGCTTCGAGAGGGCTCGCACGATCCTGAAGCCCCGTCGGGGGTCCAGCCGCGGGCCTAACTCCTCCTCGATAAGAGATAGCTCCCTCTCCAACTGTGCCCTGGGCTTCCCTGCGTGCGCGGCGTGGAGGTCTACGAGGGCTTTGACCACCCCTCGAACGCGCTCGTCCTTCGGCGAGAGTCGATGGGGGACGAGTTTCCCCCGAGAAAGGCGGGCCATAACGTGTTCGCTGCGGAGCACTAGGAGTACGCTCCCGAGAAAGACTCCCGGCGGCGGCGCGAAGCGGCCTCCTCGCCGGTCCCCTCAGTGACGAGCTCGTAGAGGGTGGCCCTCTTGCCCTCGCGCGGTCTCAAGACGCGGCCCAGGCGTTGGACGTATTCGCGATGAGAGGCGCTGCCGGCCAGGATCACGGCGACGTTCGCCTCCGGCACGTCTACGCCCTCGTTCAGGACGTCCGAGGCGATTATGGCCCGGTAGCGTCCCTCCCGGAAACGGTCCAGGATCTCCTTGCGCTCTCGGGCAGGCGTCTCGTAGGTGATGCCCGGAACCAGGAACCTCTCCGAGAGCGCGTACACCTCCTCGACGCTCTTCGTGAACACGATAATCCGGTCATCCCAGTGCCTTTTGAGGAGGCTTTCAAGCGTCGCCCCTTTGCGCTCGGCGTTGGCCCGGATCTCGCGCCTCCGGCGCGCCGCTAACAGCGCCTCCCGCCCCCCAGAATGGCTCGTCGACGCCACCAGGATGAATCGCTGCCAGTCCTCTGGAGAGCGCATGGCGAGGCCATGTTTCTTGAGGAAGTCCCGGTAGACCGCGTCTACCTCGGCGTACTCGACCCGCTCGGCCGCGGTGAGCTCGACGGGGATGCGAACTACCTCGTAGGGCGCGAGGTACGTGCCGGCCAAATCCTCTGGCGAGCGCCTATAGACCACGGGGCCGACCAGCTCGGGTAGGAGCTCGTGGCCGCCGTCGGAGCGTTCGGGGGTGGCGGTGAGGCCCAAGGAGTAAGGGGCGAGGAGCATCTTCGGGATCACGGCGTACTTCTCGGCGGGCAGATGATGCACCTCGTCGTAGACCACGAGCGCGAAGCGGTCCCCGTACCTCTCCGCGTGGATGTACGCCGAGTCGTAAGTCGTGACGGTTAGCGGCGTGACCTCGTGATACCCCCCGCCCAGGATCCCCACCTTAACGTCCGCGCCAAAAGAATCCGACAAAACGGAGTACCACTGCTTCAAGAGGGCGAGGGTGGGAACGACGACGAGCGTGCTCCTCCCCGCGCGCTCGATCGCCCGCCCCGCGATCGCCGTCTTCCCGGCCCCTGTGGGCAGCACGACCACTCCCCGTAGCTCCCCCCGGCGCCAGGCGTTCAAGGCCTCTTTCTGGTACAGGCGGGGCTCCATCGCCACGCGTGACTCCAAGGTAAGCTTCACGAAGGAGGCGGCCCGGTCTTCGTAGGGCGTCCCCGAGCCGCGCAAGGCTAGCACCGTCTTCCGGTAGGTGCCCGCAGGCGCGCGCCACTGCTCGGTGCGCTTATCCCAGACGAAGGGTTCCGGGGGCTCGCCTCCGCTGGCTATAAGGGTCCCGGATTCGTAAGATAGCTCGATCACACCGAGGAAAGGATACCCGAGACCACGGCGGCTCTCATCGGTAAACTGGTGCCATCGATGGCCTGAGGGAGGTGCTTGGAGCCGAGAGGACCGATGCGACGCTCGTCCCGCGCCGTCCTCTGCGCGGTCGTGGCCCTGATCTCGCTCGCCGGGTGCGGAGGCGAGCCTTATGGTTCCTCCGAAAGGGCCTCGGAGGAGGCCCGGGAGGAAGGGACGATGGAGGACGCAGCGGAGCGGCTGAGCGTGCGGAACGCCGTGGGACAGATGTTTGTCGTCGGCATGGGCGGCACAGAGCCGGACTACTACATCGAGAAGATGATCCGGGAACGGAACGTCGGTGGTGTCCTCCTCTTCGGCAACAACATGGAGTCCGAGGAGCAGACGAAGGAGCTCACGGACACTCTGCAGGAGCTCTCGATGAGCACCGAACCCGCCATACCCCTCTTTGTCGCGGTCGACCATGAGGGCGGCGAGGTGCAGAGCGCCCCGTGGGTCTCGGCGCAGCCACCGGCGGCGGACGTCGGGCGGAGGGCGGACCAAGAGGAGGCCCGAAGAACCTCAGAAGAGATAGGCCACGAGCTCAAGCGTGGGGGCGTGAACACGAACCTGGCACCTGTAGTGGACACCGGCCCTGGTGCCGCGATCGGGAGCCGCTCCTACGGGGAAGACCCGACCATCGTCGCCCTAATGGGCGCCGCGGCGATCGAGGGCTTCGAGCGCGCGGGCATCGTCTCCTCGGCGAAACACTTCCCGAACCACGGCCCCGCCCTCGAAGACTCGCACGTCGCCCGCCCCGTCGTGGATCATAACAGGCAAACGGTTCTGCAGAGCGACCTGCCGCCTTTTAGGGCAGCCATCGAGGCCGGCGTGCCGATGGTGATGCTCGGCCACCTCGTCTACCCTGCGATAGATCCCGAACGGCCTGCGAGCCTCTCGCCGGCGGCGATAGAGATGTTGCGCGGAGAGCTCGGTTTCGAGGGCGTAGTCATCACGGACGACCTAGCGATGGAGGGGGCGCGGCGCGAGGGGACGTCGGCGCGGGCGGCGGTCGAGGCGGTAAAGGCCGGTGCGGAGCTGCTCTTGATCTCCAGCCCTCCCGAGGAACAGGCCGCGGCCTACGAGGCCGTCGTGGCAGCGGTGGAGTCCGGCGAGGTGCCGCGAGAGCGGATAGACGCCTCCGTTGAACGTATCAAAGACATCAAAAATCGCTACCCGCTCTACAGCGGGGATTCGCATTGAGGTACACTGAGGTAGAATGCTGCAGAAGAAGGAATAGGGCGGGCTTCCGGGAACGGGCGCGAGACGAAAGAAGCGTTCGGGAGCCCTGAAAAGGAGGAGGTACGTAAGGTGGCGGAAGTTACCTTGGAGAATGTCACCAAAGTCTTCGGCGAAGACGTCGTGGCCGTCCAGGAGATGAACCTGGACATCCCCGACGGGGAGTTTGTCGTCTTCGTCGGGCCTTCGGGCTGCGGCAAGTCCACGGCGCTGCGCATGATCGCGGGCCTAGAAGACATCACGCGTGGCAAGGTCTTCATCGGGGACGAGGTCGTCAACGACCTGCCGCCGCGGCAGCGGGACGTAGCGATGGTCTTCCAGAACTACGCCCTGTACCCGCACATGAACGTACGGGAGAACATGGGCTTCGCCCTCAAGCTCAAGAAGATGAACAAGGACGAGATTTCCCGCCGCGTCGAGGACGCCGCTCGTATCCTCTCCATAGAGCGTTTCTTGGATAGGAAGCCTAAGGCGCTCTCGGGTGGGCAGAGGCAGCGGGTGGCATTAGGAAGGGCGATAGTCAGAGAGCCCAAGGCGTTCTTGATGGACGAGCCCCTCTCCAACCTCGACGCGAAGCTCAGGGTGCAGATGAGGACGGAGATCGCCAAGCTCCACAACCGCATCGGGACCACCTCGATCTACGTCACCCACGACCAGACCGAGGCGATGACGATGGCCGACAGGATCGTGGTCTTGAAAGACGGTGTGGTCCAGCAGATCGCCGATCCCCAGGAGATGTACGATCGGCCGACGAACGTCTTTGTGGCCGGCTTTATAGGCTCCCCGGCGATGAACTTCATAAGCGCGCGCCTGGAGCGCGAGGACGGCGGGTTCGCTGCGACCTTTGGCCGCACCCGCATCCCCCTTAGCCGCGAGGTAGTGGGGGTGAATAGCGATGAGCTCGGGCAATACGCGGGCAAGGACGTGGCTTTGGGGATACGCCCCGAGCACATAGAGGACGCCGGGCTCCCGGAGGGCGAGGCTTTGGGCGGCGGCGATGCCCCCAACACCATGGAGGTCGAACCGCAGGTCATAGAGAGCATGGGATCCGAGAAATACGTATACTTCGAGGTGCCAAGAGAGCAGGCCGTCCACCTCCACAGCCTAGAGGAGATAACCGAGGGCGTAGGAGAGGGGGCCGACGAGGGCGGCGCCGAGCCCGAGGGGTCGGCCGAGGACTTCGGGGACTTGATGGTCGCCCGGGTCAACGCTGAGAGCACCGCGAGGCTCAGGGAGAACATGCGCCTCGTGATCGACGCCGACAAGATAAAGCTCTTCGATCCGGAGACCGAAAAGGCGCTTATCTAAGGAACCCCGTCCGGATTGTGCGGGGTAGGGGACTTAGGATGGACCGAGGCCCAGCGCGGACGATTGTGGCTTGGGGAACACGCTAGAGAGATAGGAGGGTAGGGTGACGAGGAGGAGACGAGCGAGCGGGACAGGGATGCCCGTGGGGCGCGGGATGAGCCGCCGGAGCTTCCTGAAGATCAGCGGCGCGGGCCTGGCCGGAGCGACGCTTCTGGGGATCGCGGGCTGCGGCGGCGGCGGCGGGGGTGGAAGTAGCGGCGAGTTCACCTTGACCTTCGGCCCAGACGATTCGGGTAACCTGCAGAATACCGTCGATCGCTTCAACGAGGAGTACTCCGGCCAGTACACGGCCAACTACCGCGAGATGCCCGCTGACACGGGGCAGCACTTCGACCAGCTTCAGACCGAGCTTCAGGCCGGATCGAGCGAGTTCGACCTGATCGGCGCCGACGTTATCTGGCCCCCCCAGCTTGCCTCGCAGGGCTTCATCCTCGATCTCTCCGACCGTTTCACCCAGGATCAGCAGAGCGAGTTCCTCCCCGCGACCATAGAAGCCATGACCTACAACGGGTCGGTCTGGGGGGTGCCCTGGCGCACCAACACGGGGATGCTCTACTACCGCCAGGATCTCCTGGAGGAGAACGGCTTCAACAGTCCTCCGACTACCTGGGACGAGCTTAAGCAGATGGCTAGGACGGTGCAGCAACGCTCCGGCACGCGCTACGGCTTCATCTTCCAGGGAGCGGACTACGAGGGCGGGGTGGTGAACGCCTTAGAGTATATCTGGAGCGCGGGCGGGGACGTCATAGATCCGAACAACCCTGATAGGGTGCTCATAGACAGCCCAGAGGCTGTAGAGGGTCTCTCTATAGAGCGGAGCACGATCGATGATGGTGTGGCGCCCGAGTCGGTTGCCACCTTCAAAGAGCAGGAGGTGCAGTCTACTTTCTTGGCCGGAGATGCGGTCTTCGCTCGGCACTGGCCAGTAATGTACGGGTTGATCTCCAACCCGGACGAATCGAGTCTTACAACTGATCAGGTGGGTGTGGCACCCCTGCCGGTAGCTGGCAGTGGCGATCAGAACGCGAGCTGCCTAGGCGGATGGAATTGGTGCATAAACAACAACTCTGCCAACCAAGAGGCCGCTTGGGAGTTCATCAAGTTTTTTACTTCCGCAGAGCAGCTGAAGACCGGAGCGCTTGAGGGCAATTTACTGCCAACCCGAAGGGAGCTTTACGAAGACCAAGAGCTTGTGGAGGAAGTACCGGTAATCCCATTGGCCAGGCAGGCGGCCGAGAATACAAGGCCGCGACCGGTCTCACCTTACTACCAGGACATGTCCCTGAGGATGGCCGAGCAGTTCAACGCCTCTCTCAATGGTGATATCAGCCCAGTGGAGGCGACGCAGACGCTCCAGGGGGAGCTTACGGAGATCATCGAGCAGGGGCAGGCGCAGAGGTAGGAGCAGGTCGGCGGGGTGACCCTGCAGGCGTTTCGCCGGATAATCTCACCGCTTGCGGTCCTCGGAACGTTCGCTCCTAGCTCTATAGGCGATATTGTCCGATAAGCCTACAAATCCTCTCCAGGCAGCAACCTATCCGAATGATATTCCGCAAACACAAGGGAGGGTGAGAATTCCGCTGCCTACCGTCTCTGCCGCATTTGGGAGAGCGAGCCGAGACAGCCTAGGCCATCCCCCAGATAAAAAGGGACCTGCTTCGACCGGTCATTAAGGTCGAAGCAGGTCCCTTACAGGTAGAACTAGAAGCCTAAGGACTGAAGTAGGCGCATCAGGTACTGGAAGATGTTGAGGTTCATTCCAGTGTCATTCCCACTTTCGGTGTCGTCAGCCCCTTGGGTGTTATTCGTCTCTTGGGGAGCGTTCGCCTCGTCGGAACTGCTGTTCGCCGCTGCGGGGGTGGCCTCTTGGCCATTGTAATTGGGACGCGCGACGCCCAGTGGCTCGCCAGCGGACCCTCTGGGAGTAAGGACTACCTGCCCAGCCACCTCGTTGGCGTTGAGTAGCATGTCATCACCCACGTACATAGTGGCCCAATCCCCTGAAAAGATTACTATATCGCCGGGCTTCATGTCAGCGGCTGAAACGCGGGTGTACCTATTTAGATACTCCTCCGCCACCCAAGGGGCATCGGGATCGTTGCCGTTCTCACGCAGGATATAGCGCATCAAGCCAGTACAGCTGAACGAGTCGGGCCCATCAGCACCGTAAACGAACGGCTTGCCCAATTGTGCTTTCCCGATAGCAACGGCCGATTCCGCGGAGCCGCCTGTCGTCTGAGCGCTCGCCGCAAGCGAGAAGGAGAGGACAAGAACAATAACAAGACCTAGAAGTATTAGTGGGTTGACCCTTCGCACCATCCGTCCAGGCTCCTTCCGTCGTGTTTATGTACTCTTTACAGGGGATCTGTCCGGGCATCCCCCTCCTAGGTCTGGCACAGTAGAGAAACCGTCGGACTTGCGCAAGGCCCTTTTGCTCGGGAACAACCCTTAGAAAACAGGAAAGCAGGTTAAATAAAGGGAATTATCGTCTCCTGGACGAAATCTTTTTTTAATAAACCTTAATACTTGTAACGTTAGGGCAAGTCTTTGCTGTTCCGCTATGCTTCTTGGGTCCTTGCATAAGAAACTAGCGTTTGAACAAAACTTGCAAAGCCTGCACCAAAATTACGAACGGTTGCTTAAGCCTGTCTAATAGCGGGGCGAGCGGCAGTTAGGTCACATGGCTAACGCGAGGGGACCGCTCCGCCGAAGCGGAGAAGAACGTGCGGTAGGGCAAGGTCAACCCCAGCGCCGTGATGACAGCGATCACGAGGTTGTGGACGGTGGCCGGGTTGGCGAGAAAGTGAGACAGCCACAACAGCGATAAGAGCCACATCACCCACCACGCCCACTGCTCCCCCTTCCTGAAAATCTTAAAGAGGATAATCAGTTCCAAGAGGTTGAAGAAAACCCAGGTGATCCCCCAAGCTCTAAGAACTCCGGGAACGTTGCCAGCCGCAAGAGCGGCCTCGACCGTTATCGAAAGGGGCGAGAAGACAAGAACCAAGGCAGAGAGCAGGCCCAATATCGCGCTCCTCACCAAGAGGATTAACCAACCTTATCAGCCGTTCTGGCTCGTCAAGATCACTATTGAGGCGTCCGCAGAGGTTGAACCCCAACCGAATGCGGCTAGAGAGAGTAATACCGTAGATAGAGTGAGTTCATCTAGAGCATAAAATGATCAGGTTTCACACACTGTCTGGTGGTGTGTCGAAGGTAGTGGCAGGCACCTTATAGACAGCGTCAGGAAGTCAATGCTACCGGTAGTGGCACGTTTCTACCACTACTTTAGATACACTACCGACTGCCTTGAACGGCCACAGCAGGTACAG
>JALZFJ010000050.1 GCA_030867425.1 Actinomycetota bacterium
GGCCTACTGCGTGGACGTTCTCACCCAGATCTCGAGCATAGTCTCGGCCCTGGAGAAAGCCGGCGCCATACTCTTGAAGGACCACGTCGAGCACTGCGTCCGCGAGTCCATCGAGAAGGGCGAGGACGCCGACGAGAAGATAGAGGAACTGACCGCCGCCGTCGAGCGGTTTTTGAAGGTCTAGAAAGGGAGGACGACAGACAGATGACCGACGCGACGTTCAAGGTGTCTGAGATGAGTTGCGGCCACTGTAAGGCCGCCGTGGAGGGTAAGCTGAACAAGCTCAAAGGTGTCGAGCGCTCGAACGCAGATATCACGGAGGGCATCGTCGAGGTCTCCTACGACGAGGACCGGGTGACGAGCGGCGAGCTCAAGAGCGCAATAGAAGAGGCCGGGTATAGCGTAACGGCTTAGAGGAGTTAATATCCGGATGAGGCGAGATCCCGACCAAGAGACTACCATCACGAGCACGAGGGCCTTGGCGAGGACCACGACGGCATCCTCGGGGGCGTATTAGGAGAGGATCGGTTCGCCTCCGAAGCGGGCTCCGTGAAGGACGGACGCAGGCATCATCGAAAGGAGCTGACGGTGAGGTTGACGATCTTCGGGGCGACCGGCTCCACGGGGCGACGCCTCCTGGAAAGGGCGATAGCGGAGGGGCACGAGGTCACGGCGTTCGTCCGGAACCCCTCCAAGGTGGCGGCACACCACGAGCGTCTCTCGGTGAAGGGGGGCGACGTGTTCGATTCGGGACGGGTGGGGGAGGCAGTGGCCGGCAGCGAAGCGGTGGTCAGCGTCCTAGGCGGGGGTCCGAGCAACCCGCTGCGCCCGCACTCGCCCGGGGACCCGAACGGGCCGGGCTCCATCGGTGCGCGGCACATCGTCGCGGCGATGAAGGAGCATGGCCTTAGACGCTTCGTCTGCCAGACAGCCTGGGGCGCGGGCGAGAGTAAAGAGAAGCCGGACCTGGTGGGCTCCTTCTTCATGAAGGCCCTAGTACCGCCCTTACTCAGGGACGAGTACGCCGATAAAGAGGCCCAGGAAAGGATCATCCGGGAGAGCGAGCTCGACTGGGTGATCGTCCGACCGATGCTGCTTACCAACGGCCCATGGACGAACAACTACAGGGCTAGTGTGGACCTCAAGCCCGGTCGCCGACCTTACATCTCGCGGGCCGACGTCGCCGATTTTCTTATGAGGCAACTCGCGGACGACGTGTTCTTGCGCAAGACGCCAGCCATTGGATATTAGTGTGACTTCTGTTTAGGGAAACACCCGTACCTCACGGTCGAGAGCACATGCAGTTGGTGCTCTTACTGGGTCAAACACTCCACCCGAACCATGTCACGTACTGGTTCCTCGTGCAAGTTGACATGATCCTCGGGTTCTTGACCTTCTATCCGGTGAACTGGTAGATCATCGAGGGGGGAATCAAGGAGCCTACGTAGGAGGGCGGCTCCCAAAACCTAGCGTGTTGTATCAATGCCCGCTAACTTGCGCTACTCTCTATGCCACGTTCTAGTCCAGTACCGTTTCCGCTCAATTTATCTCTTGTCGATGCCGTGCGCCTCGTACCAATGGAGTTCGGCCAGCTGGGTTCTACCACTGCTCAAAAGCACTCGAGCCACGCCTTTCAGCTTCCGACACCTACCTCTACCATAAGCTCGGCGCAACCTCGCGCCTTCCCTGATACTGCCGCCAACCGCTATAGTCTCGACGTCGGTGGTCTCACCAACAATCTCAAAGCTCATCGGGGCTGCGCCCGAGTGCTCTCTCGGCTAATCTCTCATCCGGTCCAGGCCGGAGAGTATCTGCGAGGTCTCGCGCCCCCTCAACGGCCGCTTGCCGCGGTTGAGGTTCCAGCGGAAGTTCTTGTAGGGATCGGCGGCGCCGTTGCCGGTGCGGTGGGCGGCCTGCACGGCGTCGAGGGCTTCAAAGACTTGCTCTTCCGGGACGCCATCTATGACGCTGCGGATAGCGGTGATAGCCGGTGGTTTGCCCGTTTTTATGAGCCTGCGCATCACGGCGAGAACAGAGGTCGCAGCGTCTTGGCGGTGCTCGCCGAAGATGTCCGTGCCCTGCTTGCCCATGAGGACCATCGGGCGCGGGAAGGTGCCGAAGACGGGGACGGCGTAGTGGGCATGGCGCAGGAGGAGGCGACCCTTCTCTAGCTGTAGCAGTTCCTCGCGGGTGGTGGAGGAGAAGGAGCGGTAGCTGGAGTTGGTGAGCTCCTCGTCGCCGGTGCGGCCGTAGAGGCTGGTGGCGGCGTTGCCGACGACCTCGTCGTCCACCTTGCTGCGGAACTGCTGCGCCCCGAAGAGCGTGAGGTTAAGGTGGCGTCCGCGGGCGGAGATGTCCACGAGGGTGTCCTTGAGGGAGGAAGTCCTCGATCCGGAGGGGGCGTACTTGTTTAGCTCGTCAATAAAGATGATGAGCTTGTCCACCCCGAGTCTGCCCTGCTCGGCCATCTCCCACACGCTGTTTATGACCTTAGTGACGACGAGGTCCTGAGGCACGCCGGAGAGGTGCGAGATGTCCACGACGCGCATCTCGTGGTCCTCGAAGGGGCCGTCAACTTCCGGCGAGCCGTCGTACTCGACCCTGCCGTGGACCAGAAGCCCGGCGCACTTGCTCGGCAGGATGCCGAAGCGGTTGCGGACCTTCGCGACCGTCGCCTGGTGGTGGCCGTGCCAGTAGGAGCTCTCGGTCTCCTCGAAGTATTCGAAGGCCTCGTCCACTTCCGCGTAAAAGGCGTTCATAGTCCGGACCTGCCGGTCGCGCAGGTACTCGACGAAGCCTTTGAACTTGTCGTCCATGTCTGCCTGATCGAAAATGCGCCCCGCGTGCGGTAGCACGTCTTCAAGGTCCCACACGATCGGGTAGACGCAAGAGTCTTCCCCGCGCGCGCGGCGCAGGGTGTTGAGGTCCTTCGCTCGCAGGTCCGCCGCATAGACTTTCCTCTCGCCCCGGTCCTTGCCGAAGGAGAGCGGCGCGAAGATGCGGAGGTTCTCAAACGGCCTGACCTCTAGCCCCAGCGAGTCATACATCTCGCGGTCCTCCCGTGGGAGGCCCTTCTGACCGGCCTTCTCGTAGCGCTCGGCTAGCTCCGGATCGTCTAACGGGTCCACCTCGACCGGTTTGTCCAGGAAGAGGAGGTCCGCGCCTTTCACGTTGAACATCAGGGCGGCGACCTTCTTGTCCTCGACGGTCTGGAAGGTGCTCGAGATGGTGAAGAGGGCGTGGCTGGTCTTGGTCGAGAGGCCGCTCATACCGGTGATGTTCAGGTGGCCGGCCTCGGGGCCGAGCAGGTAGTCGGCATCCACATACAAGGGTGTGCGCTGCGGCGAGCCGTTTCTATCGTTCCCGTTCTCATGCAGGAGCATGGGGATGCGGTGGCCGGAGAAGCCGTCGGCGCCGAGGGCGTACTCTATTGCGGCGCTTGTGGCGAAGAAGACGGGGCCGGTGCGGACCGGGCGCTTGCTCTTCTTACGCTCGTCGCGGTGCTTCGTATCGAGTATGCGGGCGCGGAAGACCAGGATCTCGACACGCTCGCTCAGAGCCTCCAGCGCCGGGTCGCCGTCGTAAGCGTAGAAGTCGTCGAGGAAGCTCTGGAGGTCGGAGTAGCGCCTCGGGTCATCGAGGACGGCCACGGCGGTTGCGTCCTCGGACTCGGCGGCGACGATGTGCCCGATGTCCAGGTTCTGGGCGGCGTCGGTCTCGGCGGTCCAGAAGTAGAACTCATGGGCGGTTGCGGGGTTGTCCTCGCTGGTCACGACCCGGCCGATCGGGCCAGATTCCGTATCCAGGTAGTCCGGGTGCAGCATCTAGTTCCTCCCGTTCGATACCAGTTGTCGCTCCAGCCTGGTGTAAGCCCGCTCGGAGCCCTGTACGAGGGGCTTCAGGATCTTCTCTACGTAGTGGATCGGGTAGATCATGGCCGGCCACCTGGGGTCCGGCTTAGCCAGAGGAGCTCGCTCGGCGAGGATCCAGCGCGAGATCTCATCCACCATGTCCGGCTCCGTGTCGCGCGGCGCCTCTACTCGCATGAGGGAGCCTAGGGCGTCCGCGCCTCTTTGCGGCGGCCACACCCTCAGGTACCATGAGGTCCGCTGCTCGCTCGGGTCGCGACGGAGCTGCCAGTCCGGGACGAAGCTGGTCGTTCTCATTCCCGGCTCCAGATCCAGCAGCATCCCCACGTCTTTGCCTACGAACTCCGGGCGTGCCACGCTCTTTATGAGGCCGATGGCCCGTCGATTCGACTCCCTGATATCCCTGAGCTGTCCATCCACCGCGATCCAGGAGTCGGGGTCCTCCAGGGTTCGGTC
The DNA here is from genome assembly GCA_030867425.1 of Actinomycetota bacterium. Lineage (GTDB taxonomy): Bacteria > Actinomycetota > Rubrobacteria > Rubrobacterales > Rubrobacteraceae > Rubrobacter_F. The sequence goes on from JALZFJ010000050.1 coordinate 4,326, forward strand.
GTCCAGCTCCCACCGGCGCAGCATACCTCCCTCCAGTCGCTCCCGGAGCGCCCGGACCCGCACGCGAGCCCTCTCCCTCATCCCAACGTAGTCGGAGGGGTCCGCCTCGGACATATACTCCGCGGAGTCGAGGACCAGGTGCGGGGAGGTGGGGACCTCATCTGGGCCGAGCTCCGAGAAACCTGCCTCGAGCAGGAGTTCCCAGAACGCCTCGGCCCTTGCTTCTCCGGTGCTGCGGGGCAGAATGATTGCCTGCACCAAGACCGGCGGACTCTCCAGCGGCATGCGCGAGAACTGGCGGTCGCAGCGATTGACGATCGTGGCGGCCACGGTCGCGACGATGATGGGGGCCATCTCTATGCGACCGATCTCGCGCGAGCTCTGCACGCCGTCGAGGAAGTAGCATAGCCGAGAGGTGCCGTCGTGGCGACCGAGATCCCGCGGCCCCGGCGGCTCCTCCAGGTGATGCGGTCGTCCCATGGGGATCGGCTCTTCTTCGTCCGAGGAGTGATGGGCGAACTGCTGGGCCTCCAGGTCGCACGATCCCGCTCCGGCGGTTACGTAGATGCCCTTACGCTCGGCTACGGCAAGAGCCTCACTTATCTTCGCTACGAAATCTTTCGCCGTTCTCCCCTCTAGCATTTGACGCAGTATACGCAGGATTTTTCGGTGAGACTATGCCTATTCGTCAGGTTCAGGTACAGGCAGCTCGAATCGTTTCTCGGCGAGGCCTACCGCCCGGCGGAAGTTGCGACGTTCCCCGGAGGTTTCGGAGTAGGCGTCGCGGGCCATCTTTAAGATCTTCTTCGCCTCGTCCCGCTGTTCCTTCTGGTTGGAGATCTCTTTGGAGAAGGCGTAGGCGAGGTCCCCATCGTCCGTCGCGTGGTAGAAGTGTATGTATAGTGTCTTCTGGCGCCCGAGACCGGAGAGGGCGGCGTCGCCGCTTACCTGGGAAACATTCAAAAGAGTGCTGGCGCTAAGGGGCTCGCCGCTCTCGGGGTAGACCGAGAAGGCAAGGCGGACGACGGGGCCGTAGGGGGTTTTGTAGAACTCTAGGCGGCGCACAATCCTGGACGGGCCATACGCCGCGTGCGTCTCCTCTCTTTTCGCGGCGACGACCACATGACCCTCTGGAGGTCGTAGGGATTCGTGGCTCTGGATAGAGACCATGCGCGCCTGCACGCCTCTCCAGGCGGCGGCCGCTGCCAGGCTCTGTCGGAGGCGCTCCGGCAGGTTCAGTCCCTTGCTATAGGTCCTCTCCGTCAAGTTGCAAAGTATGCTCGGCGCGACAAACTGCTCACCTCCTTATTCATGCGCCGACCCACTTTGGAACCTCTCGAAGAAGGAGGCGAAGTAGGCTACCGACTCGAAGTAGTCGTCGAGCCGGACCGATTCGTTAGGAGCGTGGATGCGGCTTTCGGGGTTCAGTACGGCCCCGGTCATGATGGTCGGGATACCGAGCTCGGTCGCTACGAGCGAGGTCGGCCCGCTTCCGCCGATGGTCGGGTAGATCACCGCGTCTCTCGCGCCGAGCTCCCTCCATGTCTCGACGGCCGTGCGGACCACCGGCGAGCTAATCGGGGTTTTGGCCGCTTCGACACCGTTCAGGTATGCGATCTCGACATTCTCAAAACCGCGCTTTCGCAGGTGCGAGCGCAGCAGCTCCAGCACCGGCTCCGGGCTCTGCCCCGCGACGAGCCGGAAGTCCATCTTCACGAATGCTTCAGAGGGGACTATGGTCTTGGATCCGGGTCCCGTGTAGCCGGACTGGATGCCAGCGATGTTCGCCGTGGGCCGGAGGAGATACTCTTTGAGGGCCTCTTTGCCGGTGAGGTTGCGGTCGAAGGCTTCGACTCCCCAGGACGCTTTTAAGGCGGGTTCGTCGAAGGGGATCTCCTCTATCGCTTTGAGATCCTCTTTGGAGAGTGGCTCTATTAGCTCTTCGAGGCCGTCGAGCGTGATCTCCCCGTTCTCATCCTTTATGGTCCTCAAAGCTTGCACGAGCCGCCACGCTGGGTTCGGCGCGAGTCCACCGTACATGCTGTGCAGGTCGTGGGAGGCGCCTTTAGTGCGCAACTCGACGTAGAGCATGCCCTTGGTGCCGCAGAAGATCATGGGCCGCCCCGCCTCGTCCTTCATCGAGCCTTCCCACAAACAGGCGTCGGCGGTCAGTAGTTCAGCGTTCGAACGCACGAAACCGGGCAGGTTAGGACTCCCGACCTCTTCTTCGCCTTCGATGAGGAATTTCAGTTTGAACGGCAGGGGACCGTGCTCCTCTTGATAGAGCCTCAAAGCCTGGATTCGGGCCAACACGTCGCCCTTATCGTCGGCCACACCGCGGGCGAAGATGGTGCCGTCCTTTACCTCTGGCTTGAAGGGGTTACTCTCCCACAGCTCCAAAGGCTCGGGCGGCTGCACGTCGTAGTGGCCGTAGGACAGGAGTGTTTTGTCGCCGCTCCCTATTTCCGCGTAGACGACGGGATGCCCGTCTGTCTCCACGAGTCGGGCCCCGGCCCCGGCCTCTTCGAGCTTGCCGCGAACCCACTCAGCGCACTCTTGGAAGCTTCCTTCGTCGTCGGTTTGGGCCGAGATTGAGGGCATGCTCAAGAACTGCACGAGCTCGTCCAGAAGATCGTTCTTCGAGTTCTCTATGCGCCCTTTTTTGCCCATCTGCGCTAACCCTCCGTCCCTTTTTGTGAGAGATTAACATTTCGGCTCCGAGGTGTTTATTACGATACGTAAAATGCTGTGGTTCGGTGATCGCGTTGCTGCTATATTTGCGGCAGGAAGGAGGCCTGTGGAGAGAAGACCGGATCACGAGCCAGAGCATCGCCGCGGGCGCCACGCCCGCGACCGGACCGATGACGATTTCTTCGGGCTCGACATCGAGAAGATGAGCCCGAGGGCCCAGGTCACTACTTCTCTCGCGATCATAATACCGGTGGCGCTGGCCGGGGCATTCCTCTTCGCTTTCACCAGCGTCTGGTGGATCTGGTTCACCTTCTTCTGGGTGATCTTCCCCGCCTTCGGCGTGTTCGTCAAGGGCATCGCGGGGCTTTCGGAGGAGAGGGGAGGGTTGCCTACCGGACCCGCGAGCAGCAAGGAGCGGGAGCTTTTGGGGGCTCTCAGGGAGCACGGCGAGCTGACGCCGGCACGGGCGGCGGTGGAGACGTCGCTCACGGTGACGGAGGCGGACAAGATGCTCAAGGAGCTGGCCGAGGGCGGCCACCTGGAGGTGCGGGTGCGCGGCGGGGGACTCTTCTACTCCCTGTGGGAGCACGGCGCCGGGGACGCTGCGCGGGAGTTGGAGGGGCGTGGATAGGGGTTAGGCGCGGGTACGTGCGTGGTATCATTTTTACTCCCAAGTTTAGGTAGGCGGGAAGGAGCGTAGGACGGGCCGAGAGGGTTATGGAAGAGAAGAGGATCCCGAAGACGCTTGAGGAAGCATACTGGCTGCGCGACTACGCCTCGACGGTCGCCGAGCGGGACTTCTACCAGGAGCACGTTTACCGCCTGAGGCGCGAGGAGTACCGCGCGCGCGGGATACGCACGGAGATTTCCTCCAGGCGCCGCGAGCGCCAGAGTGCCCTGGAGTTCTCCCGCGAGATGTTCTTCATGGAGGTAGCGGAGATCATGCGCCGCCGCGGCCCCGAACGTGCCGGCCGCCAGGAGGAGGTCCACCGCTACACGTCGCGCCTCGACACCCACGCCTTCCTGAAGCAGCTCGCCTCCCCGCACTCTGGGGCGGTCGAACTGTACAGGCGCAACTACCTGGAGCTTCTGCGCTTGGGCAAATCTCCGAGGGAGGCGTACTACCTCTCGCGCGTTATCGGATTGGTGGGGGATGAGGAGTTCAGGAGCATCCTGGAGAACGTGCGCAGGAACGGCCATCCAAAGGGGCATCTACCTTACGTCGTTGAGAAGACGGCCATACAGATCCGGGACCTCCCCGGTGGCATGATCCTGATCCTACTCACCTTCTTCGCCTCGCTCTTCGCCTTCGTCTGGGCGACCGGGGCCTGGGGTCAGGCGAGCCCGGGCACCATCGTCTTCGTCGCCTTGAGCCTCGTCGCCGCCGGCGGCCTGATGCTCGTCTCCGCCGTCTTCATAGTCACCTTCATAAGATCTATAAACAAATAGGGTCGCCGTCCTTGTCTACTGGTCAGTGGGCCCGCTGGAACTCCTGCGCCTTGAAGCGTTCTCCGGTTACTCCTCTGGAATCGTCGGAGGCGAGGTAGAGAAAGACGCCGGTGTTCTCCTCGGGGGTTATGCGTGTCGTGGGGTCTTCTTCAGGGTAGGCGGCGGCGCGCATCTCGGTGCGCATGCCGCCGGGGTCCACGGAGTTCACGCGGGTGCCGCGTTCTTCTAGCTCGGCAGCCAGTATCTGGGTGAGGCCCTCTATGCCGAACTTGCTGACCGAGTAAGCGCCCCACTCAGCCCGGCCCTCGACGCTCACGCCGCTCGTCACGTTGACGATCGAACCGCCCTCCGGTATGTGCGGTATGGCGAACTTACAAAGCAGGAAAGGACCGGTGAGGTTGGCGTCCAATACGCTACGCCACTCGTCCTCGGGGTACTCCTCTATCGGCACCCGGGGCCCTAAGAGGCCCGCGTTGTTTATGAGCACGTCTATCTTGCCGAAGCGCTCGACCGCCGCCCCGACCAGCTTCTCGGCGTGCGCGCTTCGCGACACGTCGCCCGGGAACGCGAGGGCCTCGGCTCCTTCACCCTCGGTTTCCTCGACGACCAGGTCCAATGTGTCCGCGTTGCGCGAGTTCAAGACCAGGTTCGCGCCCGCCTTCGCGCAGGCGAGCGCAAGGGCCTTGCCAAGCCCCCTGCTCGCGCCGGTGATCACGACGACCTTTCCTTCCAGCATTTTTGCTCCCTCTTACGGCAGTCAGCTTTCAGCGATCAGCGTCCGGCTTCTGATGGCCTACCATCTCGGTCCCAGCAGCCTTTCAGAGCCGCAACCCTTGCAGTTTACGATCCCTTTGGGCGCCGTTCACCCAGACTTTCGCCGCATGATAAAAGCTGATGGCTTCCTTCCTGCAAATTCTCGCCACTTAGCGTATAAAGGGGCCGTGATCGATACGGCGTCGAAAAGGTTGGTGAACGGTGTACGGTGAGAACGCGCCGCCGTCTTGGGCGCGGCTGCCAGGCGCTCGCTGTAGGGCCGTTGAACACCTGACGAAGCTCGAGGGTTTGCAGGAGTTCGAATTTCTTTCGGGGCTCGACGAGAGGTTCTTCCAGTCTTTGGCGATCTCGGCGGCGGTGCTGGAGATCGGGGCGGGTACCACCCTTTACAAGGAGGGCGAACCCTCGGGGGCGGTCTACTTCATGCGCGATGGAAGGGTGAAGCTCTACCGCTCCTCGGGTGGCCCGAAGGCGCGCGACCAGATCCTAGGCGTCGTCGGCGACGGTTCTGTCCTCGGGCTCGCCTCGGCCCTCGAAGGCAAACCGCAGAGCCAGGGCGCGACCGCCCTCACCGACTGCATTCTATACGCTGTCTTCCGCGACGATCTCGTGAACCTGATGGCCTCCTACCCGGAGGCCTTCCTCCGACTCGCGCGGACTTTGGCGTCCCGCACCCGCGAGCTCGAAGACCTCGTCGGTGACCTCGTCTTCCACAGCGCTCCCCAGAGGGTGGCCCGCATGCTCCTCGACCTCGCGACCGAAGAGGGCCGCGTCACGAAGAGGGGCGTCGTCTTCGATCCGTCCTTGAGCAGGCAGGAGATGGCCGAGGCCACCGGCATCTCCCGCGAAGCCCTCTCACGCACGCTCAGCAGGCTCGCCCAGGAAGGCATACTCGACCTTGGGGGGAAGAGGATCACCATCCTCAAACCCGCCGAGCTGCGCGCCCGTACCTGAAAACCCCTCGCAACGAGACCGAGATTTGATCCAGGTCACGTACGACCATGACCGAGATCATGGACACCGATGATGGCGATCAACGGCGGGTGTTGGGGCCGTTTTTTGGTTGGTATAAAGCTCCTACGTGGTACGCGAGTTCCGAGAGGAGGAACGGCACATTGACCTACGTTATTACCGAGCCGTGTATTGGCACGAAGGACCAGAGCTGCGTCGAGGTGTGTCCGGTGGACTGCATCTACGACGGGGGGGACCAGTTTCTAATCAACCCCGAGGAGTGCATAGACTGCGGGGCCTGCGAGCCCGAGTGCCCGGTCGAGGCCATCTACCCGGAGGACGAGGTCCCGGAGGAGATGGAGAGCTACATCGCCAAGAACGCCGACTACTTCGAGTAAAGTAAAACATACTGAATAGAGGGAGAGGCTGCACTTGCGGCCCTTGGCTTTTCTTTGATCGAGTCCCCTGGCCCCGGAGCCCCGCCTTCCTACCCGAGCACCTCCGCCGGGCCGACCCGGACTCGGGCGTCGTCTTCCGAGACCGCCCGTCCGAGCTGGGCGAGGCAGCGCTTGAGGTAGACAGAGACGGCACTGCGCGCGAGCGACGTCCTCATGAGCTTCTCTATGGCCGGCTCCGTAGAGCAGAACTCCGTACGGAACTCGGCCAAAGCGCCGTCGCCGCACTTCCTTATGACGCACTCGCCACGCCCGCGGACGTGGCCGCCGCGACTCTCGTAGGTCCAGCTCAGGAGCGCCGGAGCCTCGGCCTCCTCCAGGACGCTCAGGATCCTCTTCCTCAGCCCCAGCGCCGAGATCTCCCACTCCGAGACCATGCCGGGCTCGTCGGAGCCTTCGAGCACCTCGACGCGACGCACACCGGACGCCCACCTCGGGAAAGAGCGCACGTCCAGCACGGCCTCGTACAACCACTCCGGAGGAACGGGTACGAATACGCTCGCCCCCAGCCCCCGGCTCACGGCCCTGGACCCTTCAACCGATTGCATGGCGCCGATTTTATACTGGCTTGAACAAAAGTACATCTCGCGTGAACAAAACTTTATACTCTCCGTATGGAGCGGTGGCGGACGCTCGGGGAGGAGTACCTGTACGAGAGACCATGGTGTTCCTTTCGGGTGGACGAGGTAAGGCTGCCAGACGGGGCACAGATCGAGTACGGCGTCCTCGAGAGCGCGGGTTTCGTGGCGGTGGTGCCGGTGACGGAGGGGGGCGACGTGGTGCTCGCCAAGCAGTGGCGCCAACCGGTCGGCTCTTTCACCTTGGAGCTTCCGGGCGGGGGCATGGGAGAGGACGAGGATCCCGAGGAGACCGCCCGGAGGGAGTTGTTGGAGGAGACTGGGTATCGCGCGGAGGAGCTCGCACCCTTGATTTCGGTGCACACGACCCCCGGGAGGGCCACAGAGGTGTGCTACCTGTTCCGCTGCAGGGCGGTGCGTGCGCTTGCTGGGCCCCGACCGGAGCCGACAGAGTTCGTCTCACTGGTGGAGATGCCGCTTATGGAAGCGGTTGGGAAAGTTTATGGCGGTGAGATCACCGCCGCCACTACGGTGCTCGGGCTGCTGATGGTCTCCCGGTAGGCGGCGGGTGGTTGTGCGTAGGTAGCATTTGGGTTACATTAAGTGCACAAGAGCAACCGGGGAGTTCCTGGCGAAGGAGCTGAGAGGGCGCTAAAGCCGTGCCGACCCGAGGAACCTGACCCGGGTAATACCGGCGGAGGGAGAGATGCAGAGAATCTGGGCACGACCGATCATGGCGTTTCGAACGCGGTCCCGAGCGCGCCTTTAGGGCTCCTTCTCCGGTCCTGGTTCCCGACCGGAGGAGGTCGAGAGTGGTGCGCTGCCTTACATGCGGTAATTTCCAGGGAATAGTAGAAGAGCGGCTCCGACCCCCGCTGCGTAAAACCCTATGTCGCTCCGGGAAGGGCTTCGCGTGGGTGACTTAGAGTTGCTCGAGCGCCACCCAGGAGCGTGGCGAGGAGCTAGCCGGCATCCTCTCCTGGACGCGGTGTGCGAGTGCACCCTGGCCACCGGAGCCTTCGAAACCTGGCTGGCGCAGGACCACCTTTTCATCGCCGACCTGCTGGTCTTCCAATCCCGGCTGCTCGCCCGGGCCCCACGATCGGACCGGGCGATGCTCGCGGGTGGCCTGGTGACGGTCGAGGCCGAGCTGGGATGGTTCGAAGAGAAGGCCGGAGAGTGCGGGATAAAGCTCGAGACGCCGCGTCATCCCATGACCGCGGCCTACCGAGGTTTCCTGATCGCCCTCGAACACGACTCCTACGCCGCCGGGATAACCGCCCTATGGGCTCTAGAGCGGGCGTACCTTGAAGCCTGGAGGCGCGCTGCGCCCGGGCATCCTGATTACCGGGAGTTCGTAGAGTACTGTACGACGCCGGAGTTCGCCGACTACGTGGTCGGGCTTGAGAAGGCCGCTAATTCTGTCCTGGATTCAGGCGGCGAAGTGGAGCGGGCCGAGGCCGCCTTTTCGGAAGTAGCCCAGCTCGAAAGAGATTTCTGGGCGATGGCCTTTTCGGCCTCTGGGACCGGAGCCAACAGATGAGCCTAGCTAAGGCTTTGTGGGAAGAGAACACCGACCTCGCCAAGGCGGCGCTCGAGCACCGCTTCGTACGTGATCTTGGGAACGGCACCTTACCGCTCGAGGGCTTCAAAGAGTACGTCGCCCAGGACGCCTTCTTTCTCGAGTCCTTCGCCCGGGCCTACGCGCTGGCTCTGGCCCGAAGTCCCGACCGGGAGGGTTTGCGCGACTTCTCCGGGTTCGTAGCGGGGGTCATCGAAGAGCTCGAGCTGCACGAGGGCTATGCGGCCCGCTGGGAGGTAGAGCTCGGTGAGGCCGAGCCCGGGGAGGCGACACTCTCCTACACCAATTTCCTGCTGTCTACCGCTGCCCTGGGCGATGTCGGCGAAACCAGTGCCGCGATGACCCCATGCATGCGGCTCTATGCCTTCTTGGGCCAGTCCCTGGTGGAGAGAGGCTATGACGAGGGCGACGCTTACGCGGAGTGGATCCGAACATATTCGGATCCCGAGTTCGAGGCTTTGGCCGCCAGGCTCGAGGGGGTGCTGGATAGTTACACCGCCGACACACCCGATGTAAGAGCTGTCTACCGGCGGGCGATGATCCTCGAGCTGGCTTTCTTCGAAGCCAGCTTCAAGGCCGGAGCGGAGGACGTCGGATGAGCAGAGAGCTAAGGGCCGGACTTTCGGTCAAACAGACCTCGCCTTTAGAAAGAATGAGGAAGCTATGAACGTGATCCCAGATCCTCATTGAGGAGGTTGTCGATGAAAAAGGTGATGAGCATAGCGACAAGCGACTCCGGGGCGGGGGCCGGCATCCAGGCCGACCTCAAGACCTTTTTGCGCTGCGGCGTCTACGGGACGACCGCCATCGTCGCGACCACCGCCCAGAACACCACGGAAGTGACGGACATCTACCCCTTCCCTCCGCGGGTCGCCGTCGAGCAGATAGAGGCTGTAGTCTCCGACATCGGGACCGATGCCGTGAAGACTGGGATGCTCTTCAATGCCGGTATCATCTCCGTTGTAGCCGAGACCATCGACCGCCTCAAGCTTCCGAACGTCGTCGTGGACCCGGTGATGGTCGCCGAGAGCGGGGCGGTGCTCCTCGAGCCCGATGCTGTGGGAACCTACAAGAACGAGCTCTTCCCGCTCGCCGCGGTCATAACCCCGAACATAAACGAAGCGTTCGCGTTATTGGGCGAGGAGCTGGACGAAGATCGGGTCGAGGATTGCGCTGTGACGCTGCACTCTTTGGGCCCGAAGACCGTGATAATTACGGGCGGGCACACCTCCTCCGGGGAGGACCTGTTCTACGACGGGAAGGACTTAGCGAGGATCGAAGGTCCCATGTACAAAAAGAACACCACCCACGGAGCAGGCTGCACCTACTCCTCGGCTTTGGCGAGCTTCCTGGCTTTGCACTATTCACCTCTGCAAGCCGCACGCCAGGCGCACGCGGTAGCCTCCGAGGCCGTGGCGTACGGCCTCGATGGCATAGGAGAGGGGGCGGGCCCGGTCAACGTCCTCGGCAAAGTCCTGGAAGGAGTCGAAAGTTGAAGGCCGAAGAAGCGCTACGCAAGATCTCAGAAGAGCGTCCACTCGTCCACCACCTGACCAACTACGTGACGGTCAACCTCGTCGCTAACACGACCCTGTCAGTGGGGGCGCTCCCGGTCATGGCGCACGCTCACGAGGAGATCGAGGAGATGGTCGGCCTCGCCTCCGCCCTCGTCGTGAACATCGGTACCCTCGATCCGACCTTCGTCGAGGCCGCGCTGCTCGCCGGCAAGAGGGCCAACGAGATGGGCATACCCGTGGCCTTGGACCCGGTGGGAGCCGGGGCGACGTCTTTCCGCACGAGGACGGCCGAGCGACTCCTTGCTGAGCTCTCTGTCGCCGCCGTCTGCGGCAACGCCGGCGAGATAGCAACTTTAGCCGGTCTGACCGCCGAGGTGCGCGGCGTCGAGAGCCTCGCGGGCGACGCCAAAGAAGCCGCCGCGAAGTCCGCGGGCTCTCTCGACGTCACCGTCGCCGCCACCGGCGAGACCGACTACGTGAGCGACGGCGAGCACACTTTAGCCGTCTCGAATGGCCACCCCCTCATGGGTCGCGTCGTCGGGAGCGGCTGTGCCTCGACCGCGGTGGTCGGGATCTTCGCCGCCGTCGGCCGCGCCGAGGTCGAGACCGTCGCGCACGCTCTCGCCTACTTCGGCAGGGCGGGCGAGGTCGCCGCGTTAGGAGCGGAGGACGGCGGCACCTTCGAGCCCCGGCTCCTCGACGCTCTCGCCAAGCTCGCCGAAGACCCGGGCGGGGTCGACGATGCGGCGCGGGTGGCTGAGGCGACTGGATAACCTCGTCTTCCCCGAGCAGCGGGACGTAGGTGTTAGTATGGACTCGAAAACCATGGGTTCGTCGGATTTTAAGAAGGTCCTGAGCCAGACGGAGCATCGTCCCTACCCGCTGCCTGAAGGGTCGTGGGTTCTCCGCATGGCTGGCACGACCTGCACTTTATTCACTGGCCCGTGCCGGGGGACGTCCTGTGGCCGCTGATCCCTCCGGCTTTGGAGCTGGAGACCTTCGAGGAACGCGCGCGGCTGGGCGTGGTGTCGTTTCCGCATGGAGAGCGTGTGGCCCCGGTTCTTGACGGCACTCCGCCGGTTGTTGAGCTTCCCGGAGCTCAACCTACACACCTACGCGATGCACGAAGGCAAGCCCGGCATCTGGTTCTTCAGCCTCGACGCCCACAATCCTGTAGCCGTCCGCCTCGCGCGCGCCACCTTCGGCCTGCCCTACTTCGACGCCGATATGCATTGCCAGGCCCGCGGTGACGAAATGCGCTACAGGAGCGTGTGCAAGCACGAGGACGCGCCACCCGCCAGGTTTGCGGCCTCCTACCGCCCCACCAGAGAGCCCTTCGACTCCCGCCCCGGCTCCTTAGAGAACTTCCTCACCGAGCGCTATTGCCTCTACTGCGCGGGCGTTGGCGGGAGCGGGCCCGTAAGGCGCGGCGACATCCACCACCGGATGTGGTCTTTACAGAGCGCGGAGGTAGAGGCCGAGGAGCTGGAGATGACCGCCCGGATCAGGGTGATGCTGCCGGATGTGTAGCCTACACTGCACTTCGCCCGTCGCCTCGATGTCGTCGCCTGGCCGCCTAAACGTATCTCCACATGAACCCTAAGGACCGCCTCCAGAACGCCCGACTCCTGCTCGTCACCGACCCCCGGCCAGATCTGGTGGAGAGGGTCGCGGCCGGCGTTCGCGGGGGCGTGGACGTGGTGCAGCTTAGGGACAAGCGTGCCTCGCGGGATGAACTGCTTCCTCTGGCTGCGGAGCTGAGGGAGATCTGCGAAGCGGGGGGTGCCGTCTTCACCGTGAACGACGACGTAGAGCTCGCCCGGCTCTCCGGCGCGGCAGGCGTCCACCTCGGTCAGGAAGATGCCCCCATAGAGCGCGCGCGTGAGGCTTTGGGGCCGGATGCGATAGTCGGCTTGTCGGCCTCCAGCGCGGAGGAGGCCTTCGAGGCCATCCGGGAGGGCGCGGACTACCTAGGCGTCGGGACCGTCTACGCCACGCCGACCAAATCCGACGCCGAGGTGAGGGGCTTAGGGCTGGTGCGAGAGTTCGTCCGGCTGGAGCTACCCGTCCCCTGGTTCGCCATCGGTGGCGTCACGTTCGAGACTGCCCGGGAGGTGGCCGAGGCGGGCGCCCCGGGCTTCGCGGTCGTGCGGGCTGTGCTCGATGCGGAAAACCCCGAGGCCGCTGCCCGGAAGCTCTGCTCATACTTTCCGCAGAGCCCCAAGGGTTGACGGGCGAACTATACTCGGCGCATGAAGTCGAGTCTTAAAAGTGTCATGCTGGGCGTAGTTTGAAGGCGGATCTCGTCTCCGGCATCCTGCCGGTCCGTCCGGACGGACGGATGCTCCTGCTCCAACGACCCACCGGCACCTGGGAGCCGCCTGCGGGTCGCCTCGCTCCCGGCGAGAGCTTCGAGAGGGGCGCCGTCCGCGAGGTCTACGAGGAGACTGGCCTCCTCGTCGCCCCGCAGCGTCCTCTGGCAACCTGGGTCGGGATTCGGCCCGACGGCGGCCTCCTCGCGAGCGTCACGTATGCAGGTCGCACCCCCGGCGACGCCGAGGTCCGGCTCTCCGAGGAGCACCTCGGGTACCGGTGGGTCACCCTCGACGAGTGGCTAGATCTCCCTAGCTGGTGGAGTCGTGAGAACGTCTCGCGCGTCGCCGGTCCCTTGGGCGGCCTCCCTGAAAAGCTGCTCCCTGAACCCCTTCCGCCCGCCCCTCCTCGACCCGGTGTCGTCGAAGCCAATCTTGGCGCCGGGTCGATCGTAGTGGGTCTCTCGCGGAACGGCGAACCTCGGGCGCTCCTCCTGAAGCGCCGCAAGCCACCCGTGGGGCTCTGGGAGAACCCGGGCGGATTGCTGGAGCCCGGCGAGAACTTCGTGGCTTGCGCCCGGCGCGAGACCTTCGAGGAGACCAGCTTGGATGTCGAGCCCGAGGTCGTCTGGTGGGCCCGGGTCGAGCCCTGGCGTGGTCACGATGACCCCGAACTCTACGCGGGCGTCGGATTCCTCGCCCGGTACGAGGGCGGTGAGATCCGGCTGGAAAAAACTGCCCACGATGCCCACCTCTGGGCGACCGAGGAGGAGTGGCGCGTCCTGGACACCTGGTACACAAAAGAAGAGTCGGACGTTATGTGGGAAGCCGTGAGGGAGATGGGGCTTTGAGGAAGCAGGAACGCTCGGAGAACGGGCCGAGCGAGCCGCGCCGACCGGAGGACACGCCCGAGTCCCCTCCGTGGGGACGAGCCTGGGTCCTGGTAGTGGTCCTCTTGGTGATCCTAGGCGCGCTCTACACGGCAATCCCGGCGGTCCCCTTCCTCCCGCTCACGACCGCGCAAAAGATCAGCCTCGCCACGGGGCTCGCGATCGCGAGGGAGGAGGTTTTCTGGGGGGCTGCATTCTTGCTTGGACGGGAAGTCGTCCGCTGTTACTGCCGTCTCTTTGACTCCCGCCGCTGGTCTGGCGAAATGACGGGTTGAACGAGCTCGACGTCATACGCCGCCTCTCGGATCTTCTCCCCGCCCCGCCCCCGGAGGTAGTCGTCCCCGTCGGCGACGACTCCGCCGTCCTGCGCTTCGGGGACGACCTCTGGGTCGCCGCCACCGACATGCTCGTCGAAGGAAGGCACTTCAAAGGTTGGGCTTCCCCGGAGGATGTCGGCTACAAAGCCGTCGCGGTCAACGTCTCGGACGTCGCGGCGATGGGCGGCGTC
>JALZFJ010000067.1 GCA_030867425.1 Actinomycetota bacterium
CTAGCCTCGGTTGAGACAACGGCGCTGATGAGCGTGGAAGAGACGCTAGAGGCCTTGGCGAAGGGCAAGGACATTGGCTACCGCCGCCCAGGTGAGTAGCCAGCAACCTCAGAGTAAGTTTTGCAAAACACTAATAGGAGGCGCTGAAGGGAAGCGTGAAACAGCGACATGAGGCTACTCTGAGCCGTTAAATCGGAAATGACACCTCCATGTAAGTTCGAATCCCAGAAATATCCTGCTCTACGCTTCAGCGCCATGCTGAACGAAGAAACGCTCAAGGAGAGTTATCTCAAGCTAACCAAAGTAGAAGAGCCATGAGTGAGCACCGAAACAGGGTGGCACTCTCCCAGAGTAGAGGAAACCAGTAATGCCCGCCATCCTCCAGCCGTGCGATGCGAGCGTCATCCGGAGCACTCGGACTTCGGCGCCGTGCCAGCCGTCCTCGCGGCCTTGGGTGATAGCTGCTGCATCTCTGGGTTCGGGCATGGCCTTCCTCGACAGCACGGTGTTGAATGTAGCCCTGCCGGCGGTGCAGGCGGAGCTCGGGGCGAGCGCCCGCGAGGCACAGTGGGTCTACGGAGCCTACGCCCTAGTGCTGGCCGCGCTCTTGCTCATCGGGGGCTCTCTGGGCGACCGCTACGGGAGGCGGCGGGTCTTTGTGCTTGGCGCAGCGATCTTCGCCGTCGCCTCGGCCTGGTGTGCCCTCGGCCCTGGTTCCGGACAACTCGTCGCGGCCAGAACCCTGCAGGGCATAGGTGGCGCACTCCTCGTGCCGGGGTCACTGGCGATCGTCGGGGCCTCGTTCGAGGGGAAGATCAAGGCTAAGGCCATCGGGGCGTGGGGGGCGCTCAGCGGCACGGCGATGGCGGTGGGGCCGGTCTTGGGCGGCTGGCTGGTCGAGGAGGTCTCCTGGCGGGTCGCGTTCCTGATCAGCCCGGCGATGGCCGTCGTGGCTATACCGATCGCGCTATGGCACGTGCCCGAGAGCCGTGACCCGGAGACCCACAGGCTGGATCTCCCCGGCGCGGTCCTCGTCACAACCGGGCTCGGGGGTCTGGTCTACGCTCTGATCGAGTCCTCGGCTTCCGGTTTCGGTAACCCGGCGGTGCTTGCGGCCCTGATCCTGGGCGCCGGCGCTCTTTTAACCTTCATCTTCGTCGAGCGGCGTGGCAGGGATCCGATGGTGCCGCCCTCGCTGTTCCGCTTCAGGGACTTTGACGGTGCAAACCTGGTGACGCTACTGTTCTACATGGCCCTTACCGGATCGCTGTACTTCCTGCCCTTTCTCATGATGCAGGTTCACGGCTACTCGGCCTTCGTCGCTGGCAGCGTGTTTCTGCCGTTCGTGGCAATGGCCTTCCTACTCGGCCGCCTCTCCGGGCGCATCGTCGCCCGCTTCGGAACGAAGGTGCCGCTCGTGGTCGCTTCACTCGCGCTCGTGGTTGGCCTCCTGCTGTTTGCAGTGCCGGGTGTGGAGCACAGCTCCTACTGGACCTCGTTCTTTCCGGCGATGGTCGTTCAGGGTTTCGGGATGGCGCTGGTCATAACCCCGCTGACGACGGTAGCGCTCGGCTCGGTGGAGGCTGAGCACTCTGGGCTGGCCTCGGGTGTGAACAACGCCGTCACCAGGGTGGCAGGGCTCCTGGCGGTCGCCGTCCTGGGTGTGTTCGTCTATGGGGCGTTCTCCACAAACCTGGACGCTCGCTCAGAGAGCATGGATCTATCCAGCGACGTTCGCAGCGAGCTGGAGGCGGCGAAGGCCGACCTCGGGGCGGCGAGAGTACCGGAGGGCGTGGACGCGGAGACGGCGGTGCGGATCGAGCGCGCCATAGACGAGTCATTCGTCGCTGGGTTTCGCGTCGTGATGCTGGTCTCTGCCGGGCTCGCGCTCGCAAGCGCGCTGGTCGCGGCACTCTTGGTTGGCGATGGGAGGGCCCGGCCACTCTAACAAACGCTTTCGGTCAGCCAAGCTCTGGAGGATCGCCGACATCATCACCACCGCCATGATGCCACCCTTATAAGTCCGGCGTTCCTCAAGAGTCTTATTCACCAAGTTGCCGACAAGGAGTGTTCTCGGAAGTCCTTGTGTACCCTTTCGGAAGCTTACGTGGTAGGACCGGTGCTAAGGGGAGGTTGTCGCTACGTAGCGGCCATCTATCGAAGGGAGAGAAGAATTACGGAGAAGATGACTCCGGAGTAGCGGGCGCGCTACGATGCCCAAGCCCAAGCCGAGGCATGGGACCTCGCCACGCGCATCCTCCAGCCTTGGGTGCAGGCTACGCGGGAGATCGGGCATCCCGAGCTCACACAGGTCATGGAGCACGCCTTTGAGGAGGCCGAGCGCGAGTACCGTCGGGCCCTGGGCGAAGTCGAGCGCCTCGGGCAGAACGCGACGCGGTAGTTACCACTAACCGGGCCGGGGTCCTCTAGCGGGGCTCTGGACTTACCAATGCCCTACAATGATCCTTGAGGCCCTCCAACTTTCACCTGACATAATCTCCGAAGGGCCTTTGTCTTGCCCGCAAAGCCCCAGACCTATCGCCTATAGCACCCCGGGACCAGGACCGGAGCTAACTTCTACATAATACTTGGCGGACTCTCTTACCTCCGGATGCAAAGGGACGGGGCACGCTGCTACGATGCAGACGAGCGCAAGGGAAGGGTGTGAAGCGTGGCCGCCGGGACGGCGTTCCTTATCATAGCGGCTTGCTACGTATTGGTGCTTATCGCCGCGTGGCTCTTGCGGCCCTACAGGGCACCGGGCTACTTCAGGCGGTGTGTAAAGAAGATGTTCTCCGCGCGGCTGATTTTCAGCGTTGGGTGCCTAGGCGTCCTAACCCTAGTGGGCGTTGGGATTCTTTTGTCAGCGATCGGTTGAGGGGGCGAGGCGTCAGAATGGCTGATCTACCCGACGGTCGCACTCATGTTTGTGGCGTGGGGAGGAGTTGTTCTGTCGGACGTAGCGGTGCTTTACTGCCCGCACTGCGGGAGTCGCGTCCGTGGCAGTGAGGGGGTTTGCCATAAGTGTGGTAGGGATCTGCATCCTACGTGAAGTGTACACAGCGTATCCGGTTGGAGTTGTAGGCTTCTTGATGTGCGCTTGCTACCCCGCTTGATACCTTAGGCCGGTAGCAAGTAGGGGGAGAAAGCTACCGCTCGTCTCAAAGCCCTGCAAAGCCCAAGAATCCAATCGCGTTACGAAGCTGTCAAGTTACTGACCCAGTTTGTTTGCACAGGACTTTGACATGGCAGCTCGGGGTCGTCCCATGAAATCCCGAAGGTGGCGGGTGGCTACTAAGGACTGTTTCAGAAACACCATACAGCGTCATTTAATGCTCCTTGGTCGCCGGTCCCTGTAATCCTTCTTCCCCCAATGCTCCGAGGATGCGCTGCCAGAGGCGATGCTTCACCCACAGCTCGTAGCGTCGGTAGGCGGTCTGCCATTTGCCGAACTCCTCCGGCATCTCCCGCCAGGAGGAGCCGGTGCGCGCTACCCACAGGATGCCGCCCAGCACCGTGCCGTGGTCATTGTACCGGCGTCCTGTGGGCGGCCTGTGTGGGATGAGGGGCTTAAAGTAACATTTTCCAAGACAAAAATACATCAAAAAGCGTATTGAGATACTACCTTTGGGGGATGCGACAGTTTCTTCTCTAGAGCTATGCTGTTCGTCAAACGAAAAGAGTAAGGGGAAGGAGCTGATGGCTGAACTGGAAGAGCAACGAGCCAATGCCATGGAGGAGACGATAACTGTGGCGACGCTCTTTGGCATAACTGGTTCGGCCGAACCATCGGAGGAGACACCGACATCGAGCCTCGGCTGAAGGTGCTCCTGATGAATGCAGGAGCTGCTCGTCACACCATGACCTCCATTGGCTTAGCGGTGCAGGGCATCAGCGAAGGGGGATGAAATTACAAGCACCGACCATGGAAAGAAGCGCGAAGACTTCGTGGCAGTACGGAGAAGGCACGACGCAGTACTCAGGAGGAGAACCATGGATCACCACGATTTGACCGGCTACTATACCTATCGCAGCCTTCTAAACAGGCAGGAACCAGCCGATGACTTCAACGAGATCCGCTTCGGGGAAGGGGAGCTGTTTCTGTATGTCGCTCCGGATGGCGCCATCAGGGGCACGCTCGGCTTTCCCGCCGATCCTCTCGCGGGCGCAAAGGATTTCATGGATGTCACCGGTTGGGTGACTAGCTGGACGCTTCCTACCGGCGAGCTCGAAGGCGTCGGTCGTTCCGGGACTGGAACGGAGTCGTTCAACTACAAATATCAAGGGAGTTTGGCACCAGCCTACCCCGATGCGGTCCGGCAACGCCCGGCACTCGTGGGCACGGTCCTGCGCACCAAGCCGCACGGGACCGTTGCCGTCGGCTTCACCGCCAGCTTTGTCGCCGTAAAGCGCGACTTCCTGCCGCCGAAGCAGATCCCTGGAGTCGCCCTCGTCCCCGAGGCTATAGACATGTTGGCGGCGCGTCGCCACCGACTGCAACATGCAGTCTGGCATACAGTGCGTACGCAGTGGCACGCCCTCAAGAGCGACACCAACGCAGTCGCGGAGATCGAAAAGCGTGGTTGGTGGCCGAAGCGGCCTCCGTTCCTCGAAAGCCGTGCCCTCAACCTCGAGAACGGCGCTGGCGAGGACTTCCTTTTCATGCACAGGAAAATGATCCTTATGATGAAAGAGGTCTACGATAACGCCGGCAAGTTACCGCTGGCTGGTTGGACAGCCCTGCCTAGGGCGGATGTGCCGCAGACGGTCTACAAGGAGGCGACCATCTCTGGTGCCAAGACATTCGTCTTCGATCCGGAGGCCTCAGGCTCCATGGTCCCGCCCCCTGCTCGCGATGACGAGACCGACCGCATGATGAAGTCGCCCGCCTTCCTGAGTGGAGTGATGCGCCCCCTCCAGGCGCTTTTCCAGTCAGCCCGCTTCTTGTCGGGCCTGACCTTGGGAGAACTTGGAAACCTGCTCGAGTTCAGTATTCACGGTTGGATGCATCTCCGCTGGACTCACACGATCTATGATCCCGACAGCAGCGAGGCTATCGGGCGCAGCAGCCTGTTCGACATCGACCCAAAATGGGACGATCCTTCAAACGATGATCTGGGCGACTTCTACTCCTCACACGTCCATCCGACGTTCTGGCGCCTGCACGGCTGGATTGATGACCGGATCAACGACTGGGCTAGAGTAAATGCCGCTCGGATCGAAACCGCCGTGATTGATGGCGTGCCCTGGTTCGCGGCGGACGGACAGATGGTCCTAGTAAGCGATCCCTTCTACTGGCCTTCCCACGGTCACGACCACCACCCGGGCGGAAACGACGCCGACGTCCGCACGATGGAGGAGGTAATGAACATTATGATGAACGTGCTTGAACCGCCGGCGCCGGCTATAGCCGCCCCGGAGGCGGAGCCCAGAGCGCTGCTGAAACCAGCCAAGCTGGCCTTCCGCGAGACACTGCTCGGGATCAGCGTCCCGGATTTATGAAAAGCTTGAAGAGGACCGAGACGCTCTGCTGGAGTCCTTAGCAAGTATGTTGCCGAAGGCCTTGGACGACCTCACAGGGGAGGAAAGATCTCGTATCTATCAGATGCTTCGGCTAGAAGCCATGCCCGTCCCGCAGGGTGGGTACGAGGTTAGCGGCGCGTTATGTACTGTTGCAGCCCCGTCAGGATGAGGTCGAGGCCGAACTCGAACTCAGCGTCGCGGTCGGCTTCTTCGAAGGTGGGTGCCTCGAGCCTGCGAGACTCGTCTTCGCGAGTGCCGGGACGATCACTTTTGGGCTCCAGGGCGAAGCCCTGGATCTCGGCGAGAGAGTACCCGATGGTGAAGCTCGAAAGGGCCCGGAAGGCGTGCAAAGCTGGTACTGTGCCGAAGCCTGCGCTGCGCAGGAGCTCGATTATTCTCAATGACTCGACGGTGCTGAGGGGTCGCATGGCGAAGAGCGGGAAGACGTTAGGATGTTCGCGGGCAAGCTGCCGGTACGACCGGAACGCCTCCCGGACGCGCTCCTCCCAACCACCAGAGCCGTCCAGCGGAATCTCCAACCGCTCGAGCAAAATCCTCACCATCCCGTTGAGCAACGCCTCCTTGTTCGGGACGTGGTTGTAAAGCGACATCGCCTCCACCCCCAACTCCCTCCCGAGCCTGCGCATGCTCAAAGCCTCGAGCCCCTCGCGATCCGCGAGCTTTATCGCCGCCTCCAGGATCCGACGCCTACTCAGCGGCCGACGCCTACCCACGCTACCCATACACCAGGCCAACGACCGTCGACGCTCGACCCCCCGCAACGCCAAAGGTTGCTCCCGAAAACATCTTGACAGCTTACACCAAGTCCTATACACTTACAGCGTAAACATACGGTGTAAGTATTCGTGGGAAGGACCGTGGCATGGGCAAGACTTGGGTATCCGGCGAGGTCAAGGAGGTTCGGGTCGGTCGGCTGCTCCCTCTGCTGCGCGGGAATGCCGCGTCCCTGGCCGTGTTCTTCGGGCTGGGGTACGTCGGTCCTTTTGGCATAGTGGCGCTCATGCTGCTTGGCGCGATCCCCGGGGTGGTTGGCGGGGTGCTGTTGGTGGTTTGGGCAGTGGTCTCCCTCTTAGTCTGCCTTCGGGGCTACCTTTGGGTCGAGGAGCGCAAGCGCCGAGAGAGGACTGCGGCGCTCGCGTTGACCGAGATGCTCCGCCTGGCCTCCAGGGTCATAGAGCTGTACTCGCGGCCGGCCTCTTCGCCAGCCGAGGGAACGAAAGCAGCGGAGGTGTTCGCCCTGTACCGGCA
>JALZFJ010000073.1 GCA_030867425.1 Actinomycetota bacterium
CCTGCGCCCTGACACCCTGTACGCGGCACCTCTGGGCGCTTGGAACGTCCACGCCTCGCTCTTGCCCCGCTACCGCGGCGCCGCCCCGATAGAGCGCGCGATTATGGCCGGAGAAACAGAGACAGGCATCTCTATCATGCGCATGGACGAAGGGCTAGATACTGGTCCCGTGGCCCTCCAGCGCCGCACACCCATCCTCCCCGAGACGACCGGCGGCGAGCTCACGCAAATCCTCGCCGATCTCGGAGCTAAAGCTATAGTAGAGGCTATGTTTTCGCTTGAAAAAAATTCTCTAACCCTAAGAGAGCAGAACAATCTTTATGCTAGCTATGCTGCTAAACTAGAGGATGAGGAGAGGGTGATCAGGTGGGGTGAAAGAGTCGAAAAGGTGCATGATTTGGTCCGCGCCCTAACACCACATATAGGTGCGCGCACGTTCCACCCCGACGTCGATGGTCCCATAAAGGTGCTCCGCTCGAAAGTGTATGGAAGAGACAACCACAATTTAGACCCAGGTACGATTTTGCCTGCAAAAGAGCGTATTTTAGTAGCCTGTGAGGAAGGGATTTTGCAAGTCACGGAACTGCAGATGCCGGGAGGGCGGGCACTTCCGGCGAGCGACTTTCTGAGGGGAAGGTCCCTCTCGGGTGCGTTTACCTACTGAGCGATACTACAGGTAGTAGTGCCGATTCGAGCGTCCGCAGGATATAGAGATGAGCGCAAGGTGCCAACGGTGGTGCTAGAATTGCTCACACTGGTGCCGAGGAGACCGTGGAGAGGAGCACGCGATAAACGAGCCGGAGAGCACCACTGGCATACCTCAACCTCAAGTAGAAGTTCAAGAAACTGCTCTGGACGAAGGTGTTAGGCTGGCCATTGTGGGCGCTGGCGGTTACGGGCGTCTTACGCTGGACGTCTTGATAGCGGGCGGATTTGAGGCCTGGATCATTGGTTTCTACGACGATGCTCACGCTGTGCTTCCGGACGAGGTTCGTGGGTTTCCGGTACTCGGGGATGTCGGGGTGTTGAAGAGCATGCTTTCGGTGGAGGTCGTGCACGTCGTTGTGGCGATCACTGACAACGGCGCCCGGTTGCGGGTAGCGAACTCGATTCGGGGGCTCGGGGCGCGGTTCTTCACGGCGCTGCATCCGGCAGCTTACGTGTCGGCTGTGGCAGACGTCGGGGACGGGTCGGTGCTGGCGGCTGGGGCGGTCGTGCATCCGGATGCAGTCGTCGGGAGCCACTGCTATGTAGGACCGCGAGCGGTCGTGGATAGGGACGCCGTGATCGGGGCCGGGACGTGGGTTTCGACGGGGGTGGTCGTGGGTCCGGGAGCTCAAGTCGGGGCTAGAGCATTCTTGGGGCAGAACTCGAGCGTGGGGCGCAGGGCGGTTGTGGAAGAGGGTGGCGAGGTCGCGGCGCTCTCTTCGGTTAGCGGGGGTGGTGGATGATCCCCTCTGGTCGAGCTTTTCGGCTTCGTGGTGAGGAGTTTCTTGAACTCCCCTGAAGATATGGCGATTCGGTCGCGTTCGGAAACCCTCTCGCTGGGATGATCATTCTTGGCGGGTAGTTTATATTAGCCTCGGGGCGACGGTAGTGGCCGTTCCCTTAGAGGCTGATTAGAGAGGACGTGTTTTTAGACGGTGCGGTTCAGTTTTTCTACTGCGGGAGAGTCCCACGGACCCGCGGAGGTAGTCTTGGTGCATGGGGTTCCGGCAGGCTTGGGCCTCGTCGCCGGGGATATCAACGAGGACCTCGCCCGGAGGCAGAAGGGCTACGGGCGGGGTGGTCGCCAGAAGATAGAGAAGGACGAGGTCGAGTTCTTGGGCGGCGTGCGCCACGGGTATACTTTGGCGTCCCCAATCTCGATGCTCATCCGGAACAAGGACTACGCGAACTGGGAGGACCGGATGAGCCCGGACCCTCCCGAGGGGACACCCGGGAAGGTCACGCTGCCCAGGCCTGGCCACGCGGACCTAGCCGGGATGCAGAAGTACGCCTTCGACGACTTGAGGAACGTCCTCGAACGCTCGAGCGCCCGCGAGACGACCGCCCGGGTCGCCGCCGGCGCCGTTGCTCGCAAGCTCCTGTCAGAGTTTGGCGTAACAATAAACAGCGCGGTGTACAGGATCGGGGCCGCCTCTATCAGCAAGGAGCGGGCCGCGCTTCTTTCAGCCAAAGCCGACGAATCGGAGGTGCGCTGCCCGGACGAGGATGCCACCGACAGGATGAAGGCGGAGATCGACGCCGCCCGGCGCTCCAGGGACGCTTTAGGCGGAGAGTTCGTCGTGGTGGCCGACGGATGTCCTCCGGGCTTGGGCTCCTACGTGGACTGGCGTGACAAGCTCGACGCGAAGCTCGCCCATGCGGTCATGTCCATCAACGCCATAAAGGGTGTCGAGATCGGGATGGGATTCGGGGTGGCGGACCGACGCTCAAGCGAGGTTCAGGACGAGATTCTCCTCCAGGACGGCGAATTGATCCGCTCCAGCAACCGCCTCGGAGGCTTGGAGGGCGGCATGACGAACGGCGAGCCCGTCGTCGTCGCCGCGGCGATGAAGCCAATTTCCACGATCGCTAAGGCCTTGCGAACCGTGGATCTCTCGACGAACGAGCCAGCGCGCGCCTTCCGGGAGCGGGCCGACACGTGTGCCGTCCACGCCGCGGCGGTGATCGGGGAAGCGATGGTCGCTGTCGTCCTCGCGGAGGTCTTCCTGGAGAAGTTCGGCGCCGATAACGTGACCGATATCCGGGCCTCTTATGAGAACTACGCGGCCCGCCTCCGCGACGCTGCGAAGAGACCAGAGGCGAGCCTCTAGGCCTCCGACCATGTTGGCCATCGTAGGGTACATGGGCAGCGGCAAGAGCACTGTGGGGCGCATAGTAGCCGAGAATCTAGGCTGGAGGTTCTTGGATCTGGACGAGGCGGTGGCAGAGCGAGCGGGGCTCTCGATCCGGGAGATCTTCGCTTCTCTGGGCGAACCCCGCTTCCGCGAGCTGGAGCGTCTGGAGCTCCTCGATGCCCTCGACGGGCCCCAAGAGCGCGTCGTCGCCTGCGGCGGCGGCGTGGTTGTGGACCCCCGCAACCGCGCCCGGCTCATGGAGGTTCCAACGGTGTTCCTTTGGGAAGACACGGACGTCCTATACCGGAGAACCCGCGGCCCCGGACGTCCTCTGAGGGGCACGAGCTTTGAAGATTTCTCCCGGCGGTACGCTGAGCGACTCCCCTACTACCTAGAGGTCGCTTCGCTACACATAGAGTCCGAGGGACGCCCGCCCTGCCTAGTAGCCGACGAGGTGATCGAATGGTTTCGCGGCGTGTGAAGGGGAGCGTAACCGTCGCGGCGACCAGACCGTACGAGGTCTGCATTGAACCGGCCCTGGACCTGGGGCAGGCCGTCTCCGGCGCTCTGGAGCCCTCTACCGCCGTCGTCCTCACCGACTCGAACGTGGGACCCTTGTACGCCTCCTCGGTAGTCGAAGCGCTAGAGGAGGTGGGGTGGGCTTTGATTGAGGTCGTGACGGTTCCCGCGGGCGAGGGCTCGAAGAGCCTCTCAGTCTACGAAGGGGTGGTCCGCAGGCTCGCTGCCGCGGGGCTGTCCCGCGGCGGAACGCTCTTTGCTTTGGGGGGCGGGGTGGTCGGCGACCTAGGCGGCTTCGTGGCGAGCAGCTACATGCGGGGCATAAACTTTGTCCAGCTCCCGACCTCGCTCCTGGCGATGGTCGACAGCTCCGTCGGAGGCAAGGTCGGCCTGGACCTGCCGGAGGGCAAGAACCTCATCGGCGCCTTCCTGCAGCCCCACCTCGTCGCGGCGAAGCTCGACTGGCTCGACACCCTGCCGCCAACCGAGGTCTCGCACGGCCTCGCCGAGGTCGTCAAGATGGGCCTCCTCACTGGCAGCGAGTTCTCCGACGATCTTAAGTACCTTACCAACGCGCGGACTGGCGACAAAGGGGCTTTACAAACCTTGATACTGCAATCCGTCCGCGCGAAAGCCGCTGTGGTCGCCGAAGACGAGAAGGAGTCCGGCCTCCGCGCTATCCTCAACTACGGCCACACCGTAGCCCACGGCCTCGAAACCGCTGCGGGCTACGACCTACCCCACGGCGAAGCCGTAGCCGTCGGGATGCTCGTCGCCGCCCACCTCTCCAAAGAACTCTTGGGCACTGACCTCCTCGCGATGCACGAAGACCTGGTAGACGCCGCTGGTCTGCCGCTGAGAGTCCCTGCCGTTGACGTCGAGTCGACCCTAAAAGCGATGGGCCGCGACAAAAAGCGCCGTAGCTCCGACGGGGCACACACGTACCGCTTCGTTCTCTTGAAGGACGTCGGTCGGCCCGAGCGGGATGTGCCGGTCGGCATCGAAGAAGCCCGCAGGGCGATAGGAGCCGTCCTTGGCCCCTAAAGTCTTCGTCCTCAACGGCGTCAACCTCGGAGCTTTGGGCCAGCGGCGACCGGAGGTCTACGGGACCCTCACCCTAAACATTATAGAGAAGCTTCTGAGGAACGAGTTCCCAGAGGTGGACTTCGAGTTCAGGCAGACGGACCATGAGGGTGAGATGGTCGGTTCTATCCGAGAAGCGGCGGACTCCACTGGTCTCGTGATCAACCCAGGCGCCTGGACCCACTACTCCTACGCCCTTCACGACGCTCTGGAGATGATGTCTATGCCGAAAGTAGAGGTTCATATTTCGAACATCCACGCGAGGGAGGAGTGGCGCCGCCGCTCGGTCGTGTCGCCCGCGGTGGACGCGGTCGTCGCCGGGATGGGAGATCACGGGTACCGAGTGGCGGTCGCTTACGTTCTGTCGCTAGGAGGAGAGCGAATTTGAACGGGCGTGTAGCGGGGAGCGGGTGTCAGTCGCCGCCGTTCGTGTATGGGTCCTTCTGCGCCTACTGCCGGACGCCGCTTTTCTACAAGGAAGAGCGGTTGCCGGACAGGTCTACGTTTCGGTAGGCGCTTTCGACGATCCGGAGCAGTTCGAATCGGATGCGCACCATTGGACCCCTCAAGAGCTCGAATGACTCGGCGTCTGCGACGACCAACCCTGGCACTAGAAGAGCAATAAATTCCTATAATACTTGAGCACGACTCGCAGATGTCGTCTCAGGTCCCCGAGAATCTGTGCGATAATATCGCGGCGTTTTTCTGAGCAAGAAGAGGCACGTTTCAGGAGTATTACTTGGCATGATCACTACCAACCAGTTCAGGAACGGTGCGGCCATAAGGGTCGGTGACAAGCGTTTCACGATCCTTTACTTCCAGCACGTAAAGCCCGGCAAGGGCGGAGCGTTCGTTCGGACGCGTCTGAGGAACCTCGACACGGGGGCTGTGATCGAGAAGACTTTTAGAGCAGGGGAGAAGGTCGAGAGCGTGAGGACCGAGTCGCGACCGATGACGTTCCTCTACCAAGACGGCGATCTCTACTACTTCATGGACTCCGAGACCTACGAGCAGATAGCGGTCCCCATAGAGGTCGTAGGCGAGGCTGCGGATTACGTTGTCCCGAACGGCGAGGTCAAGCTGCTCTCGGCGGACGAGGAGGTCGTAAGCGTCGAGCCCCCGGCGCACGTGGACCTTGAGGTAACCGAGACCGACCCGGGGCTCAAGGGTGACACGGCGACCGGCGGCTCGAAACCCGCCACATTGGAGACCGGGCTCGTGGTGCAGGTGCCGCTATTTGTGAACGTCGGCGAGAAGGTACGGGTGGACACGCGCACCAAAGAGTACCTGACGAGGGTTTAGGGGGGCATGAGCAGTAGGCGCACGTCCCGCAAGAACGCCTTCCTGGCGCTCTACCAGGGCGACATCACCGGGCAACTGATGAGCCAGGTCTTGGGCCGCTGGCGCTCGTACCGGGGCGAGCTCGACGACTACACGGAGAGGCTCACGCGGGGCGTCGAGAAAGAGAAGGAGGCCTTAGACGTACGGCTCAGCGAGGCCGCGGTCGGCTGGCCCGTGCACAGGATGAGCGCCGTCGACCGCGCCATCTTGCGCTTGGCCCTCTACGAGATGCTCTACGTCGAAGACGTGCCCACCGAGGTGGCTGTGAGCGAGGCGATGGAGCTTGCCAAGGGCTTCTCCAGCGACGAGGCTCCCCAGTTCGTCGGCGGCGTCCTGCGGGGCGCCAAGGAGGCCTGGCTCGGGGAAGCCGAGCACCACGACCGGCGGGTGGAGCATGGATAAGGGGTTCGAAGGGGCACAAGACGCTTCAGGTGGAACCGCCGGGCGTTGGGAGAAGCATCGAGCCCGGTTCGAGGCGTACCTCGAAGGGCTTGTGTTCTCGGATGAGCCGCGTCTGCGAGGACTCGTCGAGGCGATGCGCTACTCGATGCTCGGCGGGGGAAAGAGGGTGCGTCCTACCCTGTGTATGGAGGTAGCGGCCGTTTTTGGGGCGGAGCCAGGGCTCGTGCTGCCTTCAGCTGCGGCCATAGAGCTCATCCACACGTATTCCCTGGTCCACGACGACCTGCCGGCGATGGACGACGACGATTTCAGGCGGGGCAGGCCGACGGCCCACAAAAAGTACGGAGAGGCGATGGCGATTCTCGCCGGCGACGCCTTCTTCGGGGAGGCGTTGACGCTTATTACCGTCCACCAAGAGGGCTCTTGTGAGCAGGTCCTGGAGGTTGTGCGGGAGCTCGCCGACTCAACCGGGGTGAACGGGATGGTCGGGGGGCAGGTCATCGACATGGACCAGACCGGCGTGGGGGAGGCCGCGGACCCCGAGACGCTCCGTATGATCCACACTTACAAGACCGGCGCTCTCATAAAGTCGAGCGCGAGAATAGGCGCGATCCTGGCGGGGGCCGGGACGGAGGAGCAGGCGGCGATCTCAGAATACGCGATAAAGCTCGGACTCTGTTTCCAGATCGTGGACGACCTCCTCAACGCTACCTCGACGCGGGAAGCTCTGGGCAAGAGCGCTGGGAGCGATGCCGAGCAAGGCAAGGCCACGTTCGTCGGGGTCTACGGCTTGAGCGGGGCGAAGAGGGAAGCGGATGAGGCCGCAAAGAGGGCGCTCAAGGCCCTCTCCATGGTGGACGGCGATACCTCAGGCCTCGAAGAGTTGGTGCTCTTTGTCCGCCACCGGGGCCATTAGCGTTCCGCTGAAAGGGCGAAGGAGGTTGCCGCCAAAGACCTCGCCGCGGCTCGACGCTTTGCTTGTGGAGAGGGGGCTCGTGGAGAGTAGGACGCGGGCGCAGGCCCTCATCATGAGCGGCGCCGTGCGGGTCAGTGACGAGGTCGTCACCAAGGCAGGCACCCGCGTTCCCCCTAACGCCGACCTCTACGTCGAGATCCCCCGCGAAGGTTCGTTCGTCTCTCGGGCCGGGGAGAAGCTCGCTTACGCGCTGGACGCCTTTGGACTGGAGGTCAGGAGACGCGACTGCTTAGATGCGGGAGCGTCCACGGGCGGCTTCACGGACGTTTTGCTAAAGCGTGGGGCGGATAGAGTCATCACCGTGGACGTCGGTTACGGTCAGCTCGACTGGTCACTGAGGAAGGATCCGCGCGTCGTGGTAATGGAGCGCACGAACGTCAGGCGCCTCTCGGGCGGGGATCTGCCGTTCGCGCCGGAGTTGCTTGTAGCCGACCTCTCCTTCATCTCCCTAGTGGTCGCGCTCGAAAGGCTGCTCTCGACGGCGCCCTCGATAGGCGAGGCGGTGGCGCTCGTCAAGCCGCAGTTCGAGGCCGGGCCGGAGCACGTAACGCGCGGCGGACTCGTACGCGACCCCGCGGTGCGCGCGGCTGTGGTTTTGGACGTCGCGAAAACATTTGGGGACTTGGACTTTGGGGCCGTGGACGTGGCACGGTCGCCCGTCGCCGGCCGCAGGGCGGGGAACGTAGAGTATCCCTTGCGGCTGTTGCGCGGTGTGGAGGCGTCGTTGAGCGAGGAGCAGGTCCTCGCGGCGGTGGGGAGCGACCCTTGAGCGAGGGCCCTAAGGAGGTGCGGCGGGTCGGGATCGTTGCGAACCCGACCGTGAGCGTGGGGTACTCGGATCGGCTCGTCGAGATTCTGGACGAGCGGGGGGTTGAGGTCGAGCAGCTCAAGGAGCCCTCGGGGACCCGGGAGGAGGACGACCTCGAT
>JALZFJ010000080.1 GCA_030867425.1 Actinomycetota bacterium
CGTCCCGCCGTTACGCGCAGGCCGCGTTCTTCGGTGACCTTAGGCCGGCAGTAGCGGAGCTCGTTCGCAGCGGCAGCGAAGGAGGAGACGACGTCCACGACCGCCACGGCGCGTGCTACACGCTGGAGCTGCGGGGCGGCCTCTTTGACGGCGGCCCGGATCTGCCCGAGGATCTGGCGCTCCAACCTCTCGACCTCGTCGCGCGCGGTGAGCATCCGCGACTCATGCTCTTTGAGCTCCACGGTGACGAAGCGGGCGTTGTGCTTTAACGCCTTGCGGTGCTCGTAGTGAGGCGGGACGGAGCGGGACTCCCTGCCAGCGACCTCGATGAAGTAACCCTCACCGTCTCGGTAGCCGACCTTTAAGGTTTTGAGGCCGCTCTTCAGGCGCTCGTTGGCCTCGAAGCGGGTGAGCCACTCGTGGGCGCCGTCGCGGAACTCGCGGGCCTCGTCCAACTCCGTCGAGTATCCGACGCGGATGATCTCGCCCTCCTCCTCGGAGATGGCCGCCGCTATGAGCTCCCTGACCCCCGGCGGCTCCTCCATCGCCGAGAGCACCCTGTGGAGCAACGATTCCTCGGGGGCAGTGGGCACCAGCGCTTCCTTCAACGGCTCGATGGCCTCCAGGGCGCTCTTCAGGCTAAGCAGGTCGTTCGGGGAGGCGGAGAGCCGGACTATCCGCGTGGCGATACGCTCGATGTCGGGGATGCGGGAGAGGTACTCGCGGGCCTCCTCACGGAGCATGTAGTCTCCCACTAGCGCGCTAACCGCCTCCAAGCGCTGGTTTATGCGGTTCGCCTCCAATAGTGGGCGTTCGATCCAGCGCCGCAACGTGCGCTTGCCCATCGGTGTCCGGGTCCGGTCGATGGTCTCTATGAGCTCGTCCAGCCCCAAATTACGCCTCGTGGCGGTATCCAGGACCATCCCCGAGCCGGGCGAGTAAGGCCTGAAGGTCACGATCTGCTCCGGCGGGCTCCCGCCGCGCAAGCCCGAGAGGTACTGCAGCAGCGCCCCCGCGGCCCCTATCAAGGCGTCGCGCCCGTCGAGACCGAAGCCCTTGAGGCTGGAGACCCCGAAGTGTCTTCTTAAGGCCTGCTCCCCGGCGGAGGGCTCGAAGGTCCAGCGGGGGGCGGGGCTAAAGGTGGCCCGAACTTTCGGCAGGTCCTCGGCGGCGGTGCGCTCGGGGACGACCAGTTCCTTGGGCGACCAGCGCTCAAGCTCGGCGGGAAGCTCCTCCTCAGGGACCTCGGTCCCGGTGAACTCGCCGGTCGAGGCTTCGACGACCGCCACCCCGGCTCGCCCGTCCCTGCGGACGACGGCGGCGAGGTAGTTCGACTCCCCGGCGACGAGGACGTTGTCCTCGATCACAGTACCGGGGGTGAGGATGCGCGAGATCTCGCGGGTAAACTGTTTGGGCCTAGTCGGGTGCGGCCTTTGTTCGGCGACCGCCACAGAGTGCCCCTTACGGAGTAGAGTCGCCACGTGCTCCTGCAGGGCGTGACCCGGGACGCCGGCCAGCGGGACTCGACCCTCACCTGCGGCCTCGCGGCTCGTCAAGCGGATCGAGAGCTCCTTGGAGATTGTCTTCGCGTCCTCCTCGAATGTCTCGAAGAAGCTGCCCACCTGGTAGAAGAGGATCGTCCCGGGTGGGAGCTGCGCTTTGAGTTCGGCGTAGCGTCCTAACATGTGGCTATTCTACGGCGAAGGTCTACTTACGTCAGCCCCGAATACCATACGATAGCTCGTACGATTCAAGTTGATTCTATTGTAGTTTCCCGCCCTCTTCATACAGCTGATGCAGTGTCGCCTCCATTAGTGCGACTCGCTGGTGAGGTGCAACATCACCACTCCGACTATGATGAACCCAAGCGCCACCACCTTTACGCTCGTAACCGACTCCTGAAAGAACCAAAGCCCGATCATTGCCACGAGTGCCGTACCCATCCCTGACCAAACAGCATAGGCCGCGCTCACGTCCAGCCGGTTGACGGCGAAGGTCAAGGCTATGATGCTCAGGGCGTAGAAGAAGATCACCAGCACTGAGGGAACGAGGTTTGAGAACCCCTCCGAGAGCTTCATGTTCGTGGTGCCCGCGACCTCTAACATTATCGCAAACGTTAGCAAAATCCAGCCCATCGAGTTCCTCCTAACTGCGTGGCAACAACATCATAGTTTTGCGATGGTACTACCGCGCGGGTGGTTCGCACGATAGACCTTGTCTCTGGGAGATTGTTGACACTTCGTGTGGTCCAGATCCTTGCTTATGTAGACAGCAAGACCTGACGCCCCTTTGGGGCGGCCGGATTTGGGTAGTATGGGTGCCGAGGCTCCGAGAAGTCGTGGACGGTAGTGTCTTGGGGGCGAAAGGAGAAGAAGCGCGTTGGGCGAGGAGAGACTCAGGGGAAGGTCCGGCAACGGACCGCAGAGGTTGCGGGAGGGGAGCCCGCGGATACCGGAGGCGTTGGGGCGTGGAAGCTTCGTCTGGGTGAGCGCCCGAGTGGGCAATGACGTGTCGGGCTACGTCTGCGACAGCGACGGCTCGGGGCTGTTGCTGGACATCCGCGATCCCAGCGGGGACCCCGGCGGGTACGAGTTCCTGCCCTGGTCGAGCATCGAGCGAGTAAGGGTATAGGAAGGATTTCTACGGAATCCCCACGTCTCCGAAGCCGAGGAGTATCAGGGCGGCGAGTAGGACCGGCTGGTGGACTAGGTAGACGGGGAGCGAGTGTCTCCCCAGAAAGGCCAGGGGCCGGCTCGCCGCGGGGTACGAGTGGGGAGTTCGTTTGCTCGGCTCACCGTAGAGTGCGTTGCCCACGAACACGCCCAGTAGCGTTACCCCGAACCAGGGAAGGATAGGCCAGTAGTCGAGCATGAAGGAGTTTGGTCT
The DNA here is from genome assembly GCA_030867425.1 of Actinomycetota bacterium. Classification (GTDB taxonomy): domain Bacteria; phylum Actinomycetota; class Rubrobacteria; order Rubrobacterales; family Rubrobacteraceae; genus Rubrobacter_F. The sequence goes on from JALZFJ010000080.1 coordinate 2,887, forward strand.
GATCCCCAGCCACGCCAACCAGGGGTGGGCGACGCTGAAGTCGTTTAGGTATAGGCCGAGGGCGATGCAACCGAAGCCTAGAGCGACGTTCGGGAGCTTCAGTACCAAGAAAGGGTACGCGAGGATGATGGAGACCCCGATCAGGTGCAGGATGCCGAACACCACGGCCCCCATCCCCAGAACGAAAAACACGGCGGTCAGTGCCATCCCGTAGGCGAAGATCCTCAGCCCGCGGCGGAGGAATTTGCCGAAAAGATTGCGGCTCCTCCCTCCGGCGCTGGCCCTCAAGTAGCTGATGGCGAGAGAGATCCCCACCAGAAGTAGGAACGCGCTCGCGGTGGCGTCCGCGAAGTTCGCCCAGAACCCGGACGTGGATTCGATGCCGTACCCGCCGAAGGTGTCCAGGTCGTAGACGAGATGGTAGA